>JAZSQH010000090.1:0-13516 GCA_045537865.1 Faecousia sp.
GTGCTTCAAGATTAACCGATATAATCTGATTATCTTCTACACCAATCTCCTTAAGATAATCAATATAAAGCTCTATATCGAAGGTGAACAATTGCTGTTTGAACACATTACAGCACAACACCTATTGAAATCAAAAAGCTGCGGAATCTGTCCGCAGCTTAATTCATTTTTAAAGGGGCCGTTAGTGCAGCAGAGACTAGATAGCAGCGTGTTTGCGAGGAAAACAATAAAGGACAGCACTGTTAAGACATCTGACGCCACAGGCATCACTCCTCTCAGCATAGTGACGATTAGCCCATATGGACGCCACTATCATCAGAAAGCTCCGCACGCAGACACCCCGGTGGGCCACATATATAATATCATTATGTCATTAAAAAAGCAAATCCTCTCTGAAGACATTGGGCGCAATTTTTATATAATATCGCTCTATTTCCCAAAATGCTAAATATTTTACTTTTGGGAAATAAATCTCACTAAACTTGTAAGTACATTCTGCGTAAAATTCTTTTGTGCTTCTGAAAATATCCATTTGATCGAACAACAGGGCAGCCGTGAGGCTGCCCTGTTGCGTTGGTGGGTTAGGTATTTAATTCTTGGGAGAGGCGGTGGGCGAGTTTGAGGGCGGCGATGAAGCCGGATTGTTGGTGCAGGCGGCAGAGGTTACAGACAAGGTCGATGATGGCATCTTTTTCTTTGAGGGATTTATCGGGCAGGGCGTTATAGAGGTCGTCGAAGGCCTGTTTGATCTCGTCGGTATCGTCGGTGCAGACGTGCTCGTAATAGGTGTTGTACAGCAGTTCCAGGACGGCGTCTGCATCGGGGCAGAGTTTCTTCATATCCATAACTCAGTCCTCCTTGTAGCCTGCAGGCAGGTAAAGGCGGCTGTGGGCGTAGAGTTTTTGGAGTTCGATTTGGGCCTCGAAGCGGTCCTGGGCTTCCATGACCACGTCTACCAGTTCGTAGTGGTCTTCGTGCCATTCTTTGATGCCACGGAGGTAGCGAGAGCGCCGTTTATCGTCGATGATAAACGGCATCACATCGTGGCGCAGGCATTCCTTGAACATAAGCAGTCTGCCCACGCGACCGTTACCGTCCTCGAAGGGGAATATCTCTTCAAACCGGACGTGGAAGTCCAGAATGTGGTTGCGCTCGATCTCAGTCTGCTTTTCGTAGGTTGCGATCAGGTCTGCCAGACTGGAATGGATCTTGTCCGGGTGCAGGAGCTGGCGATCCCGGGGACGGGATGTAATGGTTCGGTACTCCCCGGGACGCACCTGCTCTTTGTACTCGTCCACCGTACCGGTCATCAGGATCTGGTGGAGCTTGCGGATAAACTTTTGGGACAAGGGTTCCATCACGTGATCCAGGATATAATCGACGCAATGGATGTGGTTAAGCACCTCGATTACATCAGAGACTTTCATTGGCTCGAAGGACTCCCGAACCTTGCCTTTCTTAAAGATGGTTTCCACCTGCTGACGGGTCAAGCGAACGCTTGCCATACGGGAAGAGGAGTAAGTCAGGTCAATTACGGTGAAATCGTACAAACCGTGAAAATTCCGCTTTTTCTTCTGATTTTGCAGCTTTTTGGCCAGTTCCGGCAACTCAGTCTCGGATGTATACTCCAAAACTGTCCGCGTAGGGCGGATTGCGTCCTCAGGGATGCGCCAAACGCCATCCCGGTATACCGCGCCGGGGATTCTGTCCTGATTGCATAATCTCTTAATTAAAGTTATGGAAACGCCCCATTTCTCGGCCATTTCCCTGGTTGATAAATACTGCATAGTTTCGTCCTTTCTCGTGCAGAGTAGCCCGCAACACCCGCGTTACCCGCAACACTTTCATCTTGAATTATTCTTGAATTACGACGAAACACTGTATACCAACTATCACATAATGTATTTTTATCCGCTGTTTTTGTGCTAATTAGACTATTTTATCCATCTGTATTCATTTTGTCCATCCCCGGAGGCCATGGCATTCAAGAGGTCAGCGGTTTGATTTTACTTAACTTCTCAAAGAGCAGGTGGCGCGAACAGCAGCATAACGGATAATATAAGAATCCACAGTAGGCACATCGTCCATGCCTACTTTTGGGTTGTGGCCGCATCGCAGCAAACCGTCTGGCAAACAAAACTACACCATTGGTATTGCGATAAGGGCAGATATGCGTTATAATAACAAAAAATAAGCGGAGGTTCTTTATGATTTCCTTTGAAAGCGATTACATAACCGGCGCGCATCCCGAGGTGCTGCAAAAGCTGATCGACACCAACTACGAAGTACAGTCCGGCTACGGCAGCGATGCCTACTGCGCCAGCGCCGCCGAAAAGATCAAGGCAGCCTGCGGCTGTCCGGATGCGGACGTGCAGTTTCTGGTAGGCGGTACCCAGACCAATGCCATCGTCATCGCCACCATGCTGCGTGAATACGAGGGTGTCATCTCCGCAGTGACCGGTCACATCCATGCCCACGAAGCTGGCGCTGTGGAATTTAACGGCCACAAGATTCTACCCCTGCCCCATGATCAGGGCAAGCTGAACGCCGCCGACGTCCGGGCATGTTTAGAGGCTTTCCACAAGGACGAATCCCGGGAGCACATGGTATTCCCGGGCATGGTATATATCTCCCACCCCACGGAATACGGCACTCTATACTCCAAGGCGGAGCTGACCGCACTGTCTGAACTGTGCAAGGAATACAATATCCCGCTGTTTATGGACGGCGCGCGGCTGGCATACGGTCTGATGAGTCGGCAGACAGACGTAACGCTGCAGGACATCGCCCAGCTTTGCGATGTGTTTTACATCGGCGGCACAAAAGCCGGCGCGCTGTGCGGCGAAGCGGTGGTATTTACCAAGAACAACACCCCGGCACACTTCCTCAACCGCATCAAGAAGCGGGGCGCACTGTTGGCCAAGGGCCGTCTTTTGGGTGCGCAGTTCGATGCGCTGTTTACAGACGATTTGTTTTTCCGCATCGGCAAGCATACCATCGACATGGCAGAGCAGCTGAAAACCATCATCATCAAAAAAGGTCATACTTTCTTTTTGGACTCCCCCACCAACCAGCAATTTGTGGTACTGGACAAAGCTACCATCCAGCGTTTGCGTGAACACGTCGCCTTTAATATATGGGAATGGCTGGACAGCGACCGGGCAGTGGTTCGTTTCGCCACCGCATGGTCCACCACCGCTCAGGATCTGGCGCAGCTGGAAAGCCTTTTATAAGCAAACAGCCGGCACGAAATTTCGTGCCGGCTTTCTTTGTATAACAAAACCTCCCCGAAGGATGTCCTTCGGGGAGGAAAATTATCTTAAGCTATCGCTTCAGAATATTTATTACTTCAGGGTGCAGTACATGAAGTACTTGTAGCCCAGGGGGTTGCAGAAGAAGCCTTCCACAGACTCATCGATCATGAAGGTATCGGTGTAGTAGTAGATAGGAACAATACAACCGGTGCTCATCAGCATGTCTTCAGCAACGTGCATCAGTTCGAAACGCTTCTCAGCGTTGGTCTCAGCCTTGATGGTAGCGATCAGAACGTCATAGGTCTCAGCCCAAGTGCCGTTCTCAACCTTGATGTCGTAGCCCAGAGCAGTCAGGTCCAAGTTATACATCTTCAGCTCAGCGTGAGCGCCCTTACCGAACTGGATGTCGTTGTTACCGGAAACGGTAGTCCACATATCCAGGAAGCAGATGGGGTCGTTGTAGTCAGCAACCCAACCGTTACGAGCGATAGAGAAGTCGCCTTCCTTACGGGTGTTCAGGAAGGTGTTCCACTCCTGGTTCTCCAGGTTCATGGTAATGCCGACAGCTGCCAGAGCGCCAGCCAGGTACTCACCGATAGCCTTGTGGTTATCGGCAGTGTTGTACAAGTAGGTCAAAGTGGGGAAGTCGGTGAACATCTTGGTGGTCTCGTCGTAGGTGTAGTACTTTTTCAGGGTTTCAACAGCAGAGTTGAAGTTTGCCTCAAAGGCATCAGCGGCAACATTGTAGTAACCGTCGAATGCATCATTGGAACCAGCGTTCTTGTAGAACTCGGAACCATCAGGCTCAGTCATACCCATAGCAACGAAGGAAGATGCGGGAACCTCACCGGCCTGAGAAATGTTCAGGACAATGTGCTCGCGGTCAAACAGCAGACCCAGAGCAGCACGGATCTCAGCCTTAGCAGCCTCCGCCTCAACACCGGTCAAGGTGCTGGAAGCAGGCAGGATGCTCTCGTTTACATTCCAGCAGACATAGTAGGTACCGATCTGACCAACCACGAAGTACTCGTTGGGGTACTCCTCAGCCAGCGCTGCCATCTCGTCAACGGGAACGCTGTCGATCATCAGCCAGTCGCCGTTTTCGAAGTTAGCCAGCATGTTGTTCTCATCGTCAGACAGGTAGCACTTCAGCTCATCCAGAGTGACGGAAGCAGCGTCAGCATAGTTGGGGTTCTTGGTCAGAGTGATGACGGAGTCATGCTCCCAAGCAGTGATGGTGTAAGCGCCGTTGCAGACATAGGTCTCAGGAGAAGTTGCCCAAGCCTCGTTAGCAACCACGTCCTCACGAACGGGGAAGTAAACGGGGAATGCCAGCAGCTCGTTCCAGTAAGCAACAGCATTGTTCAGGGTGACAACCAGGGTCTTGTCGTCGGTAGCCTCGACAGCCAGCTTCGCGTCGGGGTTGACGAACTCCTCAACGGGATTGCCTTCCTCGTCAACTTCGCCGGTCTCACGGGTCTCCCACATCTCTGCGTAGCCCTTAACTACATCGAACATGTAGTTGTAGTCAGCAGACAGAGCGGGGGAAGCAGCGCGGTTCCATGCGAACACGAAGTCGCCAGCGGTAACGTCCTTACCGTCGGACCACTTCAGGCCGTCACGCAGGGTGTAGGTGTAGGTGACGGTGCCATCTTCGTTAGCAACACCCTCAACCAGTTCCTTAACGGAGTCAGCCACGATCACCAGCTTGCCGTCCTTGTCCTGAGCCCACTTAGCCAGGCCGGAGAACAGGTGAGAAACCATGGTTGCGCCGTCAACCGCAGAGTTCAGTGCGGGGTCCAGAGTGTCGGGCTCGGAAGCCAGGCAAACAGACAGAGAGGTAGGTGCGTTCTCGTTGCCCTTATCTGCAGGAGCACAAGCAGCCATAGACAGACACAGAGCCAGAGCCAGCACCAGCGCAAGAATCTTCTTCATAATAGGTACTTCCTTTCATTTTTTGCAAACCTTACGGCTTGCTGATTATTTACAATACGCAGGGAGACTGTCCTGACCAGCCTAACCGCATACATATTGACAAAAAGAGTAACGTCAAGCTCAGTTGAGCTCGTTCACCCGGTGGCAAGCCACGAAGTGACCGGACTCCACTTCCTTGAATTCCGGCATTTCCATAGCGCACTGCTCCGTAGCATGGGGACAGCGGGTACGGAAGGGACAACCGGAGGGGGCGTTCAGAGGACTGGGAATATCGCCCTCCAGCATAATACGCTGATTTGCACGGGCGATCTTGGGATCAGGCACCGGCACAGCAGACAAAAGACTCTTGGAGTAGGGATGCAGGGGACGCTCGTAAATGGTCTTGGCATCTGCCAGCTCCACCATCTTGCCCAGATACATAACAGCGATCCGGTCGGAAATATGGCGAACGACCAGCAGGTCATGGGCGATGAACAGATAGGTCAGACCCAGTTTATCCTGCAGCTCGTCGAACATATTGATGACCTGCGCCTGAATAGAAACGTCCAGCGCAGACACCGGCTCGTCACAAACGATAAAGTCGGGATTCACAGCCAGCGCGCGGGCGATACCGATACGCTGCCGCTGACCGCCGGAGAACTCGTGGGCATACCGGGCAGCATGCTCGGAGTTCAGACCCACGTGATTCATCAGCTCCAGAATACGCTCCTGACGCTCCTGCTTGGAGCTGTACAGCTTATGTACATCCAAAGGCTCGCCGATAATATCCGCAACGGTCATACGGGGGTTCAGAGAGGAATAGGGATCCTGAAATACCATGGTCGCCTTTTTCCGGAACTCTACGATATCCTGCTTGGTGACGATCTGCTTGCCGTTGTACCAGATCTCACCGCCGGTGGGCTTATACAGATGCAGCAAGGTACGACCAACAGTGGTCTTACCACAGCCGGACTCACCTACAAGACCCAGGGTTTCACCCTTGTTGATGGAGAAAGAAACGCCATCCACAGCCTTCAAAGGCTTAGTCTTGAAAGCGCCCATGTTGATATTGAAATATTGCTTCAGGTCCTTGACTTCCAGCAAGGGCTGATTCTTGTTCTCACTCACCGGTCGTCACCTCCTTGGGCAGTGATGGTGCCGTCCTCGATGCCCATTTTCACATTCATCCAGCAAGCGGCTGCATGATCGTCATTGATCTGCATACGCTGGCAACGCTCTGTCAGACAGATTTTCATAGCTGCATCGCAGCGGGGAGCAAAGGGACAGCCCTTAGGCATGTTCAAAAGGTCGATGGGTGTGCCGGTAATGGGCTGCAGCTTGCTGCCGGCAGTATCCGCAGTGGGGATAGAACGCATCAGACCCTTGGTGTACTCGTGGCGGGGGTTATAGAAAATCTCGTCGGCAGTACCCTGCTCACAGATCGAGCCGGCATACATAACGATCACTTCGTCACACAGCTGCGCCACAACACCCAGGTCGTGGGTGATCATAATGATCGCCATGCCCAGTTCCTCCTGCAGGGACTTCATCAGCTCCAGGATCTGCGCCTGGATGGTCACGTCCAATGCAGTGGTAGGCTCGTCAGCAATCAGAATGTCCGGCTCGCAAGCCAGCGCCATAGCGATCATAATACGCTGACGCATACCACCGGAAAACTCAAAGGGATACTGATTCATCCGCTTTTCCGGCTCGTTGATATTCACCAGACGCAGCATTTCCACGGCACGCTCGTAGGCCTGCTTCTTGTTGCGGTCGGTGTGCAAAACAATGGCTTCCATCAGCTGATGACCGATGGTATAGGTAGGATTCAAAGAGGTCATGGGGTCCTGGAAAATAATAGAAATCTTATTGCCGCGAACGGTTTTCATGACCTTTTCACCGGCGCCCACCAGCTCCTCACCATCCAGCTTGATAGAGCCGGATACGATCTTACCGGTGTTTGCCAAGATTTGCATAATAGAATAAGCGGTCACGGACTTGCCGGAACCGGATTCGCCCACGATACCCAGCACTTTACCCCGCTCCAGATTAAAGGAAACACCGTTCACGGCTTTCACTTCACCGGCGTCGGTAAAGAAGGAGGTATGCAGGTCTTTTACTTCAAGCAAAGGCATTTGTCATACGCTCCTTTCTTAGCTGTTGAGCTTGGGGTCGAAAGCATCCCGCAGGCCGTCGCCCAACAAATTCAGCGACAGAACGATGATACTGATAACAATAGCGGGGATCACCAAACGGTAAGAGTAGGAACGGATACCGTTCAGCGCATCGGATGCCAAGCTGCCCAAAGAGGGCATGGGAGCGTTAACACCCAGACCCAGGAAGCTGAGGTAGCTTTCGGTAAAGATTGCAGAGGGGATCTGCAGCGCAGTGGAGATAAACACCACGCTGATGCTGTTGGGGATCAAGTGCTTGGCAATGATCCACTTGCCCTTTGCGCCGGTGGCGCGGGCAGCCAGCACATACTCCTGCTCCTTCAAAGACAGGATCTGACCACGGATCTGACGTGCCATAGACACCCAGTACAGCAGCGCAAATACCAGGAACAAGCTGATCATGTTCGCGCCCAGTTTTTCCAGCACTGTGCCTTCCAAAATCGCAGTCAGGCCGGTGCCCAGCATAGCAGAGAGCAGAATGACCATCAGCATATCCGGCAGAGAGTAAATAATGTCCACGATTCGCATAATGACCATATCCACCTTGCCGCCGCAATAGCCGGCAAGAGAACCCATGATCATACCGATAATCAGAACGATCAGGCTGGCAAAGAAGCCGACAGCCAAAGAGATACGGGTGCCGTAGACCACACGAATAAAGTAGTCACGTCCGGCGGAGTCCGTGCCAAACACATGGGGGAATATTTCCTCGCCTGCCTCTATACGGGCAAGCTCAGTCTTGCCGTATTCAAAAGGCTTCAAGTTGGCATAGGATGCATCCACGGGCTTACCGGGGGAAATGCCCAGCTGAGCATCGTAGGAATAGGGCCAGAACATGGGGATCACGATGGCAGACAAGGTGATCAACACCACCAAAATCAAGCTGACGGTGGCAACCGGGTTTTTCAGCAGACGCTGGACACCGTCCTTAAAGAAGGTGGTGGACTCGCGCATCTGCACGATATATTCTTTTTCTTCCTCTGTGGCGGGATTAAAGGAATCCAGATCCACATGCATGGTAAACTTATTCTTTTCCATTGTCGTCTTCTCCTTACTCCAGAGTGATTCTGGGGTCGACGACTTTGTACAGAATGTCGCTGACCATGTTCATAATAACGATCAGAGCCGCCAGCACGATGGTGGTGCCCATGATCATGGGATAGTCACGGTCGGTGATGGAGCTGACGAAGGTTCTGCCGATACCGGGAACGGCAAAAATCTGCTCAACCACTAGAGAGCCGGTGACGATATAAGCCAACATAGGTCCAAAGTAGGTGATAACGGGGATCAGAGCATTTTTCAGCGCATGGCCGAAAATGATCTTACCGCCGGACACGCCCTTAGCCTTGGCGGTGCGGATATAGTCCTGACCCAGCACGTCCAGCATAGAGCTGCGGGTCAGACGCGTGATGTTTGCCATAGGGGACAAAGACAGGGTGATCACCGGCAGGATCAGACCGCCGGCTGCTGCGCCGTTTGCAGGCAATATCTTTAATGTCACTGCAAAGAAAATGAGCAGCAACGTACCCATAATGAACGAGGGCATAGAGATAAACGCAGTGGTAAACACCATGATGATCCGGTCGATGAGCTTGTTGCGGCGCAGAGCAGCCACAGCGCCCAGCACTACACCGGACACCAGCGCAATGGCTGCAGCAGTGATACCCAGCTTGGCAGAAGTTGCCATGCCGTCGCCAATCACATCAATAACATCACGACCACGGTTTTTCAGAGAGGGACCGAAGTCAAAAGAAGTCACGATATCCTTCAGATATGTACCGTACTGCTCCATCAGCGGCTTATCCAGTCCATACTTAGCCTCCAAAGCTGCCTGGGCAGCAGGAGTAATGGCCTTTTCACTGGCGAAAGGGCCGCCGGGCACTGCACGGGAAACAAAGAAGGTAATCGTAATAACGATCCACACAGTCAGGATCGCCAACGCTATTCTTTTCAGAATGTACAATAGAGTTTTGGAGTTCATGCTTTCTTTCCTTTCGTTGATACCAACCTATATCATAAAAGACCAAATACATATTATTCGGTCATTATATACTGAGTCATTATAGCACACTGTTTTCATATTTTCAACACTACAATTATTCAAAAGTCAGAAAATTTGAACCATTTTATGCTTTTTATAGGAAAACAATCGTCCTTATGTAAAAAACACACCGGGCAATCGTTGCCCGGTGTGTTGCTTTTTAATTACTTCCAGGGGAAGTTGATCAGACCCATAACGTAGATCACAATGATCGCCGCCGGGACTACGTAGCAGAATATGGGTTTCATCCACTGCTGGACTTTCAGGCCCTTGCCGGTATTGGCCTCGGCAATGAAGTTGTCCCAACCCCAGCCGTAGCGCTTGTTGCAGCAGAAAATGACAAACACCAAAGAGCCCAGCGGCAGCAGGTTGGTAGATACCAGGAAGTCCCACAGATCCAGCCAGGCAGTTCCCTCTGCGAAGGGCTGGAACTTGAAAATGCTGTAGCCCAAAGCGGTAGTTGTGGAGGTGAGCATGATCACGATGCCGCAGATCAGGCTGCCCTTGGGTCTGCTCCAGCCGGTCATCTCACGGACGCAAGCCAGAATATTCTCGAACACCGCCAGCACGGTGGACATAGATGCAAACACCATGAACAGGAAGAATATACTGCCCCACAGACGACCGCCGTTCATATTGTTGAACACGGTAGCCATGGTATCGAACAGCAGACCGGGGCCTGCGCCCACTTCCAGATTATAAGTAAAGCATGCGGGAAAAATGATCAGACCGGCAGTCACCGCCACCAAGGTATCCAATACAATAACATTGACGGACTCGCCCAGCAAGGAACGCTCCTTGCCGATATAGCTGCCGAATATCGCCATGGAACCGATACCCAGACTCAATGTAAAGAACGCCTGATTCATAGCGCCTACCACCACCTCGGGGGTGATCTTGCCGAAGTCGGGCAGCAGATAGAAGCTCAGACCCTCAGCTGCGCCGGACATGGTTGCGCTGTTTACTGCCAAAACGATCATCAGACCCAGCAGCGCTACCATCATATACTTGGTCACACGCTCCAGACCGCCCTGCAGGTTGAAGCAGAGGATACCGAAGCCCAGCACCACCACGATGGCGGTAAAGATCATATTTACACTGGGATTGCTGATCATGGTCACGAAGCCCAGGTCTGCGGTCTGACCGGTGAGGAACTTGTAGAAATAGTACATGATCCAACCGGAAACGCAGGTGTAGAAGGACATCAGACAGACGTTGCCGAACAAAGCAAGGTAACCGTGGATATGCCACTTCTGACCCGGCTTTTCCAGCTTCTGATACATACGGGCAGGACTTGCCTGGGCAGCACGACCCAGAGAAAACTCCATAACCATTACCGGCAGACCCAACAGCAGCAGGCACAGCACATAGATCAGCACAAAGCCGCCGCCGCCGTATTGACCGGCCATCCAGGGGAATTTCCACACATTGCCGCAGCCGATTGCGCAGCCGGCGCTGAGCAGAATGAATCCCAACCGGGAGGATAAACGCTCACGATTATTCATAAATAGTCTCCTTTATGTTTTTAATGGGGGTATTATAGCAACATTTATTGTAAATGTCAAAGTCAATCTTGCTTATATGCACCATCTGCCGGATAGCCGCCCTTGAGCTTTTGCATAGACCGGGAAACAGCGTCCTTGGAGTTTTTCCAGTCCGCAGAAGCATTTCGGTAATCAAACTTGTCGATAAACCAATCCAGATCCCCCTGCACCCGGGCAAGGTTGTCTGTCATCAGGTCAAAGACAGTTGTATAAAACCACTGGATTTGCCCGTTGGGAACTTTCTCCTGGGACACTTCCAGAAGCTCTGCGAAATGGTGCATACAAAAGCCTTTGCCGCTTTCTACCTTTTTCCGGAACTCCTGTTCTTTGATCAAGTGGAAAAAGGTGTTGTAATACCGGCGCATATTGTACTGCACCTTGCCGCACAGATAGCACGAGCTGTTCTTTTGCTTCAGGTATTCCACAATAGGCAGGTCGCTCTCCGGTTTTTTGGAGAACAGTCCCCGCTTATCCGGCATTTTGAAGCTGTCGATCTGATTCTGCAGCTGCTTGCGCATGCCGATAAAATAAGTCTGCATCACCAATGCATTGCCCAGAGAATTGCCGTAGTCGTACATCTTTTTATAATGGGCACGGCAAAAGCCTTGCCGGTCGGTAACCCCCCGGACATCCGGCTCCATATAGCTTGCCCCCGGGCCAATAGCATAGCGGATCGACCGCTGTTCCGCCTGCCGTTCCAGATAGCAAAAGGGGCATTCGTCACCGCTTTCAAACGCTTCGTTTACCGGTATGGTATCGATCTGTTCCTTCACGCATTTCACTCCTATGTATATATTTTCCTTATTATAATACCTTTCTCCCCTTTCGTCAAATCCGTTAAAAAAGGGCGCTGCGATCGCAGCGCCCTGCCGGGAGCATCTCCCAGCCACAAAGAGGAAAGAAAATGAAGAAAATGTTATGACAAGAAATCTGCAGGGTCTACCAGCACACCATTACAGCTGACACTGAAATGGACATGCTCGCCAACGGCGGACTCCAGCAGCGCTGAATCCCCCACCGTGCCGATGACCTGCCCGGCAGTCACCCGGTCACCCGCTTTCACGGAAACCTCCTGCCCAAGGCTGGCATATTCTGTGGTGTAGCCGCCGTCATGACGAATTACAACCGTCATGCCCATACTCTCGTCCTCATAGACCGTATAGACTTCACCGTCGGCAGCCGCGCAGACCTCTGCGCCGGTTTCTGCGGCGATATCCACACCGTTATGGGTACGCCAATCCCGGGTGGTCTGATTGTAGCTCAGCGCATCCATAGAATAGGATGCCACTGTTTCACCCGCCACCGGGGATACGGTCTTGGCAGGCTTTGTAACCGTGGGGTTTGTGACAGTATCCTCCCCGGGTTGGGTAGCAACCGCCTGTACATCATCCGTTTGCACGATGCCGGCATCTGTGGACGCAGGCGGATTTTGCAGCTGCTGCTCACCCTCGTCTGCGTTACGGTAGTACAAATAGCCGGAAACACCAATGGCAACAGCACATAGCACCAGGGCTATGTAGTAGCCCTTACCGCTGATACTGCCGCTGAATTTTCGTTTGCTCATATTCAAGCACCTCCATTGCCCAGTATTTCCATTTTTTCGGCGGTTAAACCAGATTTTTCAAAATTTTTTCGCCTTGCATTCCCTGCGCCAACGGCAATGAAATTTGATTCCTTTTCCGGTACGAAAATTTCATTGACAAAGGGGGTATTTTAGAGTATATCTATATTTGTGAAAATCTTTGCATTTTTGCGAAAAAACGACAGAAACGGGGGAGGATAATGTCCAAAGAACTCATCAGACTCCAAGACCTTGTTATGGAGTTCGACGGGGAGCGGATACTTGATGGTATCAACCTCTATTTTAACGACCACGAATTCCTCACATTGCTAGGACCTTCCGGCTGCGGCAAAACCACTACTCTGCGGATCATCGGCGGTTTTTTGAACCCCACATCCGGCGCAGTACTCTTTGACGGCAAAAAGATCAATGATGTACCGCCCTACGATCGGCAGATCAATACCGTTTTCCAACGGTATGCCCTGTTCCCGCACTTGGATGTATTTGACAATATCGCCTTTGGCCTTAAGGTCGCCAGGCTGCCCAAAGCCGAGATCCACGAACGTGTTCAGGAAATGCTGACTATCGTGGGTCTGAAAGGTTATGAGCATCGCCGGATCGATTCCCTTTCCGGCGGTCAGCAGCAGCGTGTTGCCATCGCCCGGGCGCTGGTCAACCGCCCCAAGGTGCTGCTTCTGGACGAACCGCTGGCAGCGCTGGATCTGCGTCTGCGCAAGGATATGCAGAACGAACTCAAGCGCATCCAGCAGGCTATGGGCATTACCTTTATCTATGTTACCCACGATCAGGAAGAAGCCCTCTCCATGTCCGACACCATTGTAGTCATGGACAAGGGTCACATTCAGCAGATCGGCAAGCCTGAGGATATCTACAACGAGCCGAAAAATGCTTTCGTTGCTGACTTCATCGGCGAAAGCAACATCCTTGACGGCATCATGATTGAAGACTACGTGGTGGAATTCTTTGGCCGCAAGTTCCAGTGTCTGGACAAGGGCTTTGATCCCAAG
>JAZSQH010000121.1:0-23659 GCA_045537865.1 Faecousia sp.
ACGCGAACACAAAGAGAGTCAGGAGCAATCCTGGCTCTCGTTTTTTATGCCAATATATAACAGAAGTTAAGCACATGTACGCCGACAATTCGTCAAAGCACAAGATACAACGTTGCATTTTCCGCAAGCGGAAAATTCCACCTGCATCTTGGCTTTTCCTCACCCCACAAAGGCCTACGCCTTTGCGGGGACCCTATTGTTTTGGCGACTGCCCGGGAAGATAGGTAACGCGAACACAAAGAGAGTCAGGAGAAATCCTGGCTCTCATTTTTATACCCACATATATTTTCATTGTGAACCAGTTGGCACCCCGGTGTGGCAATCTGTAAATAGTAATAAAAATGAGCAGATATTTATCTGCTCATTTTTGTAATTTTGGATTGTTCGTACGATCCAAAAGATAGTCTACGCTAACACCATAATAGTCTGCTAATTTTAGCAATATATCTGCTGTTAGTGAAATGATCCCCGTTTCATATTGTGAGTAAGTGTTTTGTGATACATTTAATATTTGTGCAATATCTTTTTGTTTTAAATCTCTGTCCTCGCGTATGCCACGTAGGTTTCTAAATTGCATATAATCACCCCTACTTATTATGCAATATCTGAATTAAAGATATTGACATTTATCTGAAATACAGATATAATTGCCGTATGCCAGCATAAAAAGGAGGATGATGTAATGTTTTGCAAGAATTGCGGCAAGGAAATTGACAACAAGGCAGTTGTATGTGTTCACTGTGGCGTGTCACTGAAGGTCAAGAAACCAATCTTTAAGAGATGGTGGTTTTGGGTTTTAATTGTGTTTTTATTTATTGGCGCAATTAGCTCTACAGGCGGTTCTGACAGTGGTTCAACCGGTGGTGATAATGCAGGAAGTGTGCAGAATCAGACAGAACCGCAGATTCCTGCAGAGTTTGCCGATGCGTGTCCTGTGGAGGTTTCTGCAAGCATCAGTGACAATATCATTGGTGTACCAGAACTCTCTTGTCATATTACAAACAATACGGACAAAGAAATTGCGGCTATTCAATTTTATTTCTTTCCAAAGGATGTATATGGCGATGATGTAAATACAATATTTACAACCAATAAACTACAGACTGACACTCCTATTGCACCACAGGGAAGCTGTACACGTGGATGGCAGCTATTAGATCAGGAAGTAAAGTCTGGCGAACTATATGTCTATAGTGTATATTTTACTGATGGTAGTGAATGGGGCGATAAGGATGCCTCTCTTACTAAAATTAAAAAGTATGGTGTAAAATTATCTGTAGAAGGCTAATACGTGCTCTATCACCATTAAGAATTAATTAGTAGAGCAAAATAATTCGAGAGCTAGAAGAAAATCCTAGCTCTCTTTTTTTATTCTATAGAAAATGCGAGGCATAGAGCGTTGTCCTATGCCTCGCGTTTTTGTTCGTATTTTCCTTTTCTGCGTTTGGGTTTGTAGATACTCAGATACAGTCCGGCAAACACTGCTGCGCAGGCAAGACTGATTTTCCAACCCAGAGAAAAAGCTGCGTTATGGTATTGGAATACGATGGTATGCGTGCCCTCGGAGAGCATAAGACCCACCATTACATCGCCGATCAGTACGATCTGTGCCGGCTTGCCGTCAACATAGGCAGTCCAGTTGCCGTCCTGAGGAATGGAGGTGTAGAGGATACCGTTGCGATCACATTGGATCACACCTTCGATCCGGGTGTTTTCAAAGCTGGTCAGCTCCAGCGTGGAGGCGGCCAGCCGGTCGTAGGCTTGGCGGAACAGCGTTTCATCCAGGATCGCTGCCCGTACGGTGGTAGAACTTACCTCGTTTGCTTTGCAAATCAGATGCACTTCCACAACATCACCGGCTTTAACATCACTGACGGAAAGCGTTTGGGGAATGCTGTAAGTCTCACTGTACAATTCTGCGCCGTTTTTCCAGAAAGAAAAACTGTTTTTCTTAGGCAAATTCAGAGAAACGCAAACGAAGCCATCGCTGGGGGCGATATACTTATAAACCAGTGTGCCGGTTTCACCTTCGTTGGTGGCATAACTACAGAAGCCGGTTTGGGACTGGCTTTTGATGGTCACGTCGTTGGAGGAAATGGACAAGTTTTTGCCGTCGATAAATTCCCATACATCTTCGTCGATACCGGCAGCAGCCCGTAAAAGCTTGTTCTGCAGCTCAAAAGCGTTTTCGCCGGAATACAGATCCAAATTCAGAATCTGATTATCTGTCAGAAAACCTAACGGCAGATATGCGTTGTTTTCCAGCAGGTGTACACCGCCATAACTGTGGATGTCATCAAAATAAGCGTTTTCCTCCACCTTGTCCCGACGTTCCAGCATATATTTCAGGTTCAGGAAGAGATTGGCCACCGGGGAGGATTCCTCGTAACAGTAACGATTATAAGATGCTTTTGCGCCGTAGCCCAGCGCCTCCATAAATTTGGTTACCTTTACATTGGCAGAACTGGTAAAAGTGGAGATGCCGTGATAATTATTCAGCGCACCGTCGTTCAGAGTCTGGGAATGGGTAACTTCTGCCCGGTAGAACAGATTGTCGGATTCCCGCTCTTTCATATAACGGATCATGGATTGGGTGTAGGAAGTACCTCGTGGGTAGTCTTTCACAGTGGTGCCGGGGAAGTTTACACCGAAGTTGACCAGCGTCAGGGTCAGTTCCATGACCATGATGCCAAACAGCAGCCAGCCGCTGGCTTTGCGGTTATAGCGCAGAGATTCCATATAGTCCCGTTTTTGCTCCAAGCCGGCAGGCTTGTTTCTGCGGATGACGCTGAACACAAAAACGCTGATATATAGAAGCAGGAGCACACCGTTATATGCCCAATACACATAGTCATTTATATTATTACTGCACAGTGCGACGCCGATGGCAAGCACAGATGCGGTGATGACCTGCCACAGACGGAATTGCCTGCGGAGCGTATAGGCACGATATGCCATATACAGCAGCACAAAACTGTACAAAAAGCTGAAACGGTAGGGGATCATATTGGTAAAGTGGAAACCGTGCCAAATATAATCCAGTTGCCGGATGATAAAACTGAGGTTAAAGAACAGCAGTAGAAAAACTGTGCAGATCTTATCCCGCAGCTTGACCCGGCGGCAAGTCAGGAACAAGAACGCAAGGATGTTCGTTCCCAAACCGCAATACAGATTGGGCAGACCCTCCTTGTGGGAAAGTTCCTGACCGCCGTTCATGTTGCCGGCGACCTGGCGCATAGCATCCAGCAGACCCTGCCAAGTATTTTGGTCAGCAATATTGAGCTTAAAACCCTGAGGGAATTTATTGATGCTGGACTGCGTGGTTTGCAATGCAGCATAAGCCGGCAGCTCCAGAATGGCGGTCATACCGATGGCAAGCACTGAGTACAGCGCCATATAGCACAAGTCCGCCACCAGTTTCTTGAATCCGCCCCACCGGCAAATTTCATAGCAAACGAACAGCAGCGCTACGAAAATACAGGTAAACAGACCGATATAGTAGTTGGAGAACACGGACAGAAACAGCGTGATCACATACAGCACAAACTTTCTGTCCCGAAGCACGCTGACTGTACCAAGTGCGACCAGCGGCAGCAGAGCAAAGGTGTCCAGCCACATGATATTCCAGTGGTAACCCAGCGCCCATGCGCACAGTCCGTAAAAACAGCCGAAAAGGGAGATGGACAGATCGCTTCTGCGGAACAGAGATTTCAGAAAAATAGCAAAAAACAGGCTGGCAAGACCTAATTTAATAGGCATCAGCAGGGAGAAGTAGTGCAAAAGCAAATTCTCCGGAACAAGCACACTTAACAGATTCAAGGGCGATGCCAGATAATAGGAAATCAGACCCAGATAATCCATGCCCATGCCCACATCCCAGTTGTACAGCAGACTTTCGCCGCTGAGCAGCGCCCGGCGGAAAGCCACAAAGAATGGGTAGTACTGATGGTACATGTCCGAGTAGAGCATAGATGTTTTGCCAAATGGCAGGAAACCCCGGATGATCATAACAGCAAAGATACCCACTACCGGCAACAGAAAAGCCAGTAGCAGGTAAAGTCGTTTGTTATTAAGCAGTGATTGCTTCATGGGTGTCCTCCCGGGGCGTTATTTGTCTAGTTTACCACATTATACCCCGGGGGTAAAGATGTAACCCAAAAAATGTTTACAAGATTAAGCAAACAAGTCCGTTTGCGCCTTCGTTAACGATCCGGGTCAGGCTGCCGCGGAATTTTCCACGCACGTCTTCCGGTGTACGAATCAACTTGGAGGTCAAACCTTCACGGATCATTTCATAAACGGATTTCCCGAAAATATTGCTCTCCCAGAGTTTTTCCGGCGATTCCCCGGAGAGGTAGGTGATCAGATCCTGAGACTGCTTTTCGTCGCCTACCATGGGACTAATTTCTGTATCGATGTCCACACGCATCATATGAATAGAGGGTGCGCCTGCCCGGAGTTTTACACCAAACGTGCCGTTTTTTCGCAGTAGTTCCGGTTTCTCCAGCTTCATTTCCTCCGGGGTGGGCATGACGATGCCATAGCCGGTGGCTTTTACAGAGTTCAGAGCGTCGGCGATCTTGTCATATTCCCGTTTGATAGCAGACAGCTCGGTCAGCAGGGACAAAAGCTGGGCATCGTCATGGATGTGGATGCCCACCTTGCTGCTGAGAATCTCATAGAACAGCGATTCAGGGAAGGACAGAGCGCAGCTGACCGTGCCGGTGGCGAGGTCGATGCTACGAAGGGACATATCCATCACATGCTCCAACTCTTTCAGCTGACCCAGCACATTTTCTGCCTGCGCCAGGGAAGTGATTTCCTCAGCACAGTGGATAAGCGTGCTGTACAGCGTAGCTTTTATGGGGTGATCTGCCTCCAAAGCGTCCATCCAGCGGGGCATATACACATGAAGCTGCTGCATGGGAAACGCAAAGAGAATCTGCCGCATCAATTCGCAGATCTGCTCTGCAGTCAAAGCCTGACAGTCGGCAATTACCGGGCGGATGCCCGTCTCCTGCCAGATGTGGTTTTGCACGGAATGGGCGGTTTCCGAATCCGGATAGCGGCTGTTCACAATGACCAAAAACGGCTTGCCGGTTGCTTTCATATCTGCGATGGCACGCTTTTCTGCGGCCAGATAATCGCTTCTGGGAATATCTGTTACAGTGCCGTCGGTGGTGACAACAATCCCGATGGAACAGTGCTCATCCATTACCTTTTTTGTCCCCAGCTCCGCTGCGTCCGCCATGGGAACTTCATAGTCATACCACGGGGTAGTGACCATCCGGGGGACACCGTCTTCTTCAGCGCCCACGGCGCCGTCAATGAGATACCCCACGGTGTCGATCATCCGCACCCGGAATTTCGTTGCGCCGTCCGGTGAGATCTCTACCGCTTCCTCCGGCACAAATTTCGGCTCGCTGGTGGTAATGGTCTTACCGGAGCCGCTTTGGGGCAACTCGTCTTTTGCCCGTTCCCGGCGGTACATATCGTCGATATTGGGGATCACCAACGATTCCATAATGCGTTTGATCATGGTAGATTTGCCGGTTCTTACCGGGCCTACCACGCCGATATAAATATTACCTCCGGTACGCTTTGCGATGTCAGCGTAAATATTTTCCATAGCCTGCCTCCTTGTCCGGCAGGATGGAAACTCCTGCCACGGTTTACCATAGGGTATGTCCCTTGGTGGACAAATAGAACTGCACAAAAAAACCTTTGAATATAAGTTGTTTTTTTATAAAATAATGTTTGACAAATGCCTGAAAAACCTATATAATATCTAGGCACGACTAGAAAGAGGGGGATACTATGCGACTGGCACTTACGCAGATCATGCATACGCCCGGCGCATCCTTGCCTTTTTCTGATAGTGTTGATCTAAGCGATCTTCAGTATGGTACATGCTACCCGGTCAGCGAGAGCGTTTGCATCGAAGGCACTGTTCGCAACACAGCGGATGTGCTGGTGATGAAAGGGCAAATCACAACCCGTGTCCACGGTGTGTGCGACCGCTGCGCCAGCGAGTTTTCCCGTGATGTTGAAATCCCGGTGGACGTGGTGCTGGTAGAGGAATTGTCCAACGAAGATAACGAGGACGAAGGGGTATTTGCTTTGGATGCAGAGGCCGCGGATCTGGACGAGATCGTGCGTACGGTATTCGTTCTGAATTTCGATGCCAAGCTGCTGTGCAAGCCGGATTGCAAGGGTCTTTGCTGCCGATGCGGTAAGAACCTGAACCATGAGGAATGTACTTGTGAAAAAGAGCTGGATCCCCGTTTTGCTGCTTTACGGCAGCTTCTGAATAAGTAATTTTAAGATGTGCTGTTAAAGCAGATTAACCAAGGAGGTGTCATCCATGGCTGTCCCTAAGTGTAAAGTGTCCAAGGCTCGTCGCGATAAGCGCCGCGGTTCCAACTGGAAGCTGGCTGCTCCCAGCGTAGCAGTTTGCTCCAAGTGTGGTGAGCCCGTCATGCCTCACAGAGCTTGCAAGGCTTGCGGCAACTACAATGGTCGTCAGGTTCTGGCTGCCAAGGCTGACTAAGGCAGGAAAAGAGCGTAAGCGCAGAGGAAGGCGAGTTCGCCTTCCTCTTTTTCCGTTAAGGGTTATTTGGACAAATATGTATATTTTTTGATTGTTTTGTGTTATAGTATGCTTTGTAAGGAGTGATCGCCATGGCAAAGCCTTTGGTGGCTATCGTTGGCCGTCCCAACGTGGGTAAGTCCATGCTTTTTAATAAGCTCACCGGTCATCGCACCTCCATCGTGGAGGATACTCCCGGTGTTACCCGTGACCGTATATACGGTGACTGCGAGTGGTGTGGACGGCAGTTTAATCTGGTAGATACCGGTGGTATCGAACCGGGTACAGACAGCGATATGCTTAAGTTTATGCGCCGTCAGGCGGAGATCGGTATCGAGCTGGCAGATTGCATTGTGATGGTAGCGGATGTGCGTACCGGTGTAACGGCTGCGGATGTGGATGTGGCGACTATGCTGCGCAAGTCCGGTAAGCCCGTGGCATTGGCGGTAAATAAGTGTGACTCCGTGGGTCCGGTAAATCCGGATGTGTATGAGTTCTACAGCCTGGGCATCGGCGATCTGTTTGAGGTTTCCGCTGTGCATGGTCACGGCACCGGCGATCTGCTGGACTGGTGTCTGGAGAATATGCCGGTCGACGATGCGCAGGAAGAGGACGAGGAGATCATTAAGGTTGCAATCGTGGGCAAACCCAATGTGGGTAAGTCCAGCCTGCTCAATCGCATCCTGGGCGAGGAGCGTGTGATTGTTTCCAACGTGGCAGGTACGACCCGTGATGCCATCGACTCTGAATTTGAGAACGAGACCGGTAAGTATTGCTTTATCGACACTGCCGGTATGCGCCGCAAGAGCAAGGTGGATGACATTATCGAGAAGTTCTCCAATATGCGTACCATCAATGCCATCGAGCGTGCGGACGTGTGCCTGATTCTTGTGGATGCCAATGAGGGTGTCACCGAGCAGGATACCAAGATCGCCGGTCTTGTCCATGAGGCGGGCAAGGCTGCCATTATCGTTGTGAACAAGTGGGATGCGGTGGAGGACAAAGAGACCAATACCATGCGTGATAAGGAAAACGATGTCCGTGACGGATTGAGTTATATGACCTATGCGCCGGTGGTCTTTCTGTCTGCGCTCACCGGTCAGCGGGTGGACAAGCTGTTTACTGTCATTCAGGAAGTGCATAAGCAGAATACTAGCCGTATTACCACCGGTGCGCTGAACAGCGTGTTGGCAGATGCCACTTCTAGAGTGCAGCCTCCCTCTGATAAGGGTCGCCGCCTGAAAATCTACTACATGACCCAGGCCGGCACAAAGCCGCCTCATTTCGTGATTTTCTGCAACGATGCCCGGCTGTTCCACTTCTCCTATCAGCGGTATTTGGAAAATCAGATCCGTGAGGTATTTGGTTTGAAGGGCACACCGGTGCGGATCACCATTCGCCAGAAAGGCGATAAGGAGGACTAATCTGTGTGGATCTATGTCTTGATCATATTGGTGGTCAGCTATCTGCTTGGCAATCTCAACGGCGCAGTTGTGGTTTCCCACCTGCTGGGGGATGATGTGCGTACCCATGGCAGCGGAAATGCCGGTCTTACCAATTTTATCCGCAGTTATGGCGCAGGCAGATCCTTGCTGGTGATTTTGATCGATGCGGGCAAGGCGATCGTTTCCTGTGTGATTGGCGGCTTGCTGCTAAATGACGGCTTGGGCTTTCAGGCCGGCGCAGCCTTGGGCGGCGCAAGTGTGATGCTGGGCCACGTATTCCCGGTGTTTCTGGGATTCCATGGTGGCAAGGGCATCTTAAGTGGTTTGTTTATTGCCGTGATCGTGGACTGGCGGGTTGCTCTGCTGATCCTTGCGGTGTTTGCAGCTGCGTATTTTACCACGCAATATGTATCCCTTGGTTCTGTGCTGGCAGCAATCACCTTTGGCATAGGTTTTGCCATTTTGCACTATCAGAATCTTGTGGTGATGCTGTGCGGTATCTTTATGAGCGCGCTGGCAACATTTATGCACAGAGAAAATATTGTTCGCCTGATTCGTGGCGAGGAACGGAAAACAAATCTGTTTAAGAAAGATAAAGCGTGAAAAAAGATTCGGCTGCAGATGCAAGCAGCCGAATCTTTTTGTATGTTAGGACGCAAAAAACTGCTGCGCCGCAAAGGATATTGGAATTGCTCTTTGGAATCCATCCGGAATCCGCTTGGAATCCTAGAAGAGAAGAGAATAGAAGAGAAGAGAATAGAAGAGAATAATATAGAATAATAGAGAATAGAAGAGAATAAAGGGCAAACAAAAAACGGCACTGCAAATGCAGTACCGTTATTGGTTGCAGGGAAAATCAGACAGCCCGCTCAACCTTGTTAGAACGGAGGCATCTGGTACAAGCGTACACATGGCACGGAGTACCGTTCACAATGGCCTTGACCCGCTTAACATTGGGCTTCCAGGTTCTGTTGGAACGTCTGTGGGAGTGGGAGACCTTAATACCAAAGGTAACGCCCTTGCCACAATAATCACACTTCGCCATTCACTGCACCTCCTATCCGAAATAATACAAAATAAACTTCGTCCAAACGGACGCTAGGATATAATAGCAGAGTTTTCTGAAAAAAGCAAGTGTTTTTTTGGAAAAATTTTAGTTTTTTGAAAATATTGTTGATATTCGCTGTTGTTACCGATATAATGAAACCAAACAATCCGATTTGAACGGGGTGAGGCACTATGCAGGATGTACACAGCGTTGCGCTGAGCACACTGGTAAATGAATTTCATTTGGAGATCGATTACGCATCTACCGACTATGACAAGATCCGTGTGACTGTCATGGACGTGGCAAGACCCGGTCTGCAGCTGGCAGGTTATTATGACCATTTTGAGCCTATGCGCTTGCAGGTCATGGGCAATATGGAGACCAGCTATCTGCAAAAGCTGACGCAAGAGGAGCGTGCGGTTACATTTGACCGGCTGTTCTCCTTTAAGTTCCCGGCGCTGCTGATTGCGCAAGGTCTGCAGCCGGATGACCAGTGTCTGGAAATGGCGAAAAAGCATAATATCACCCTGCTGCGGAGCAAAAAGACCACCAGTGCCATCGTTACCGACCTGATCACCTATCTGAAATCCGCCCTTGCGCCATCCATTACCCGTCACGGTGTATTGATGGAAGTTTACGGCGAAGGTGTTTTGCTGCTGGGTGAGAGCGGTATCGGCAAAAGTGAGGCGGCTATCGAGCTTCTCAAGCGTGGTCACAGACTGATTGCGGACGATGCGGTGGAGATTCGCAAAATTTCGGAAAATGTACTGGTGGGCAATGCGCCGGCGCTGATCCGCAACTATGTGGAACTGCGTGGCATCGGCATTATCAACGTGGCAAAGCTTTTCGGCATGGGCGCAGTTAAGGCAGAAAACGCAGTGGACTTGGTGGTCAATATCGTGCCTTGGGATCAGCAGAAGGTGTATGACCGCCTGGGCTTGGAGGATCAGCACATGGATCTTTTGGGTGTGCAGATCCCTATGAATACCATTCCCATCACCCCCGGCAGAAACCTGGCGGTAATCGTGGAAGTGGCGGCTATGAACAACCGTCAGCGGAAAATGGGTTATAATGCCGCTCAGGAGTTTACAGAGCAGATGAATGCCCATTTTGCCCAGACCCAGGAAGGAAATCCGTAATGAAGGAATTTACCATCGGCGCAAACGACGCAGGTCAGCGGTTGGATCGCTTTTTGGCGAAGGCTGTGCCGCTGCTGCCGGCGTCCCTGGCGCAGAAATATATCCGCATTAAGCGGATCAAGCGCAACGGCGCAAGAGTGGAGCGGGACACCCGGCTGGAGACCGGCGACGTACTGCAGCTTTATATCAACGACGAATTTTTCGACAAGCCCCGGGAGGACAATGCCTATCTGACGGTGGCGACACCGAAACTGAATATCGTCTATGAGGACGAGAATATTCTGTTGGTGGACAAGCGTCCCGGCTTGGCAGTCCACCCCCATGACGGCGCGGAGTATGGCAGAACCCTGATTGACCATATTCAAGCCTATTTGTATCAAAAACGGGAGTGGTCACCCCGAGGTGAGAATGCCTTTACCCCGGCGCTTTGCAACCGGATCGACCGGAACACCGGTGGCATCGTAATCGCCGCAAAAACCGCAGAGGCGCTGCGTGTGATGAATCAAAAAATCAAAGACCGGGAGCTGGACAAGCGGTATCTTGCCATCGTGGAAGGCACACCGAAGCCGGCAAAGGGCAGCTTGAAAGGTTACCTTTTTAAAGATGCCAAGAAAAACAAGGTATTTGTCACCGATACACCCCAACCCGGTTCAAAATCCTGCCAGACCAACTATGTGGTGTTGCAGAGCAAGAATGGTTTGTCATTAGTGGAGTGTGAGCTGATCACCGGCCGTACCCATCAGATCCGTGCCCAGTTTGCCCATGCGGGACATCCACTGTTGGGCGACGGCAAGTATGGCAAGCTGGACAAGCGCTTTGACCGAAAGATCCAGGCGCTGTATTCCTATAAACTGACCTTTTGCTTCACTACCGATGCCGGCAGCTTGGAGAACCTTAACGGCAAGACATTCCAAGTCACCGATGTTGACTTCGTAAAAGAATACTTTGGCTAAGAAAAAGCGGCAGTTCATACTGCCGCTTTTATTTTTATATTGGGAGCATTTCGGTGATGATCTTAATGAAGAAAAGAACGATCACACCGACCATAATAGGCTTGACGACTTTAACGCCGCCCTTTTCAAAGCAGACAGTGCCTGCGTATGTACCGACGATGCTGAATCCGCCGGCAACCACACCCAAAAGGAAAAGGGCAGAGCCGCCAAACATAAACACGGTCAGCGCCGCAATATTGGTAGCCAGATTAATGATCTTTGCCACGCCGTTGGCGGTGTTTAGCTTCAGATGTGCAAGAGATGTCAGAGCAATGATCAGAAATGTGCCTGTGCCTGGGCCGTAGAAGCCGTCGTACAGACCAATGACCAGGGAGATCGCCATGCCCAAAAGAATGGTGGTTATCTCCGGAAGCGCCGGTTTACTGTCATCAAAAGCCTTTTTCCGGAAAATATAAAAAGCAGTTATGGGCAGCAGCACCAAGATCACGACCCGGAAATACCGGTCATCCAGCAGCAGGGCAAGCTTTGCGCCCACGCCGGAGCCAATGAGGGCGCATATCGCACAAAACAAAGAAAGCCTCCAGGGGGCATACCCCTTTTTGGCATACCGCCAGGCGGAGATCACCGCACCAAAGGAGGCGCTTAGTTTATTTGTTCCCAAAGCAAGGTGCACAGGGATGCCGGCAATCAAGTAGGCGGGCAGAGAAATCAGACCGCCGCCACCGGCAATGGCATCCACAAATCCTGCAAGGAACACCAGTGGACACACAATGAGAAAGTGGATAAAGTTCAGCTCCATATCATTCTCCTTGCAGTACTTCTGTGATCGTGCCGCCGCCGATGACCTTGTCGCCGTCATATAAGACAACCGCTTGTCCGGTGGTGATGGCTCGTTGGGGTTGGGCAAATTCCACCCGGGCAAAGCCGTCTGCTTCCGGATAGACAGTGGCAGGCTGCTCCGTGTGGCGGTAGCGTACCTTTGCCATGACCTGAATCGGCTGGGTCAGTTCCCCGAGTGCGATCCAGTTCCAGTTATTTGCCCGTAGGGTGGTGTGAAACAAATCATCATTTGTGCCAAGGGTTACAGTGTTGGCATCCATATCCTTAGCGCACACATATACCGGCTCGCCCAAGGCGATACCCAGTCCTTTGCGCTGACCAATGGTATAACCAACGGCGCCGGCATGCTTGCCCACCGTTTTTCCGGTTTTATCCAGATAATCGCCGGCGGGGTATTCCTTGCCGGTGTAGCGCTCCATAAACGCTTTGTAATCCCCGTCGGGAATAAAGCAGATGTCCTGGCTATCCCGTTTGTTGGCATTGGAAAAACCTTGCTGCGCGGCTATCTGCCGGGTTTCCTCTTTTGACAATGCGCCAAGGGGGAAGTGGACATGAGATAGCTGATCCTGGGTCAGACAAGAAAGGAAATAGCTTTGATCCTTACTTTTATCTGCCGCCCGGTATAGCAAATACCGCCCGCTGTCCGGGTCTTGCCGCACCTGCGCATAATGCCCGGTGGCGATGCTTTCGTAGCCTAGTTGCCTGGCTTTTTCCAGAAAAATATCGAATTTCAGGTGGCGATTGCATTGAATACAAGGGTTGGGTGTGCCGCCTTGCTCGTAGCAGCGGATAAACGGCTGGACCACATACCGGTCAAAGTCTGTCCGCTGATCCAGCACATAAAAGGGCATACCCAGCTTGCTGGACACGCTGCGGGCATCGGTGGGATCATGATCGCTGCACAACAGCATCATACCGCCGGCGCAGTCAAAGCCTGCTTTTTGCATCAGATATGCGGTTACGGAACTATCTACACCGCCGCTCATGGCGATCATAACACCTTGCTTTGCCATCGGCATGCTCCTTTCTGTCAGTTTGATTAGATTTTATCACAGTGCTCCGGTAAAAGCAATTGCAATTATAAGTACCGTATATTGAATGACTTAGATAAATATGGCAGAAAACCCAAACATTTATACCGCTCAAATAGTAACAAAGTGTAATTTTTAAGGGGTGAGGGGGTTGAAATGGAGTTGGGGTTTTGCTATAATGTGGGGGAACGAAACAAGAAAGGAGTGTTTGTTTGTACAAGAGAATTATCAGTCTTGCATTGACTGTATTTATGTTGTTTGGCGCTATGTCGGTGTGCGCATCTGCTGATTCCGGATTGTCTTTCAGTAATGAAGGCATGCGGATTCTGAAGGCAGAGGAAGGCTTCAGCAGCAAGCCCTACTGGGATTATGCCCAGTGGACGGTTGGCTACGGCACCAAGTGCCCCGACGATAAGCTGGAATATTACAAAGAGCATGGCATTACGGAAGCCGAGGCGGAAGAACTGCTTCGTACATACGTAGACCGGTTTGATGCAGAACTGGAAAAGTTCATCACCAAGACCGGTATCAAGCTGAATCAAAATCAGTTTGATGCGCTGCTGCTGTTTTCCTACAACTGCGGCTCTGCCTGGACTTATGACAGCAAGGGCGGTCTGTATAATGCGATCATCAGCGGCGCTACCGGCAACCGATTGATCGATGCATTCAGCCGTTGGTGCAACGCAGGCGGTCAGATCAAGACCTTCCTGCTCCGCCGTCGATTGAGCGAGGCGAATATGTACCTGAACGGTGTGTATTCCCAGACTCCGCCGGATAATTACGGTTATACGCTGTACGATCCCTGCGGTGGCACAGTTAGTCCCAATGTACAGGGTTACGATACGGCGCTGACTGCTGAGATCAATCCTACCCCTATCTATGAGGGTTATACCTTTGACGGCTGGTATACAGAGCGTGTAGGCGGTCAAAAGGTGACCAAATTGGATGCATCTACCAAGAATGTCCGTTTGTATGCACACTGGATCGACGGCGAGGGCAAAGACCCGGCGCAGGACGAAAACGGCGTCATGATTACAGTGACTGCCAATGGCGTCAATGTGCGTAAAGGTCCTGGTACGGACTACGCAGTAATCAACTCTGCCAATACCGGCGATCAGCTTGTGATTACAGAAACTGCCGAGGGCAGTGGCTATACATGGGGCAAATTCCATGGCGGCTGGATCTGCCTGAAATACACTAACTACGATGCGGTTGCACCGGAGGAAACACCGGAGGAAACACCAGAGCAAACACCTGCAGAGCCGATTTCCCGTATGGGCACAGTGAAGGTCAGTGATGTTCTCCGTGTCCGCAGCGGCCCCAGCACCGGATATGATGTTGTGGATTATCTGAAAAACGGCGCTCGTGTGGAGATTCTTGAGGAAAAGATCGTGGGCACAATGATTTGGGGTAAGATCTCCAACGGCTGGATCAGCCTGGATTATGTGGAACTGGACCCGCTTCCCGAGCCGGAACCGGAACCCGAACCTGAGCCTGAACCGAAACCGGAGCCGGAACCGGAACCGGAAGCGCCGGTGGTGCCGCAGACCACAGTGACCGGCACGGTCAAGGTCAATGACATTCTCCGTGTCCGCAGTGGCCCCAGCACCTCCAGCAGTGTGGTGGCATATCTGAAACCCAATGAGAAAGTGACCATCACCGAGCAGACTACCTCCGGTTCTATGACTTGGGGTAAGATCTCCAGTGGCTGGATCAGCATGGACTATGTGGTGCTGGATAAGACAGAATCTACTCAGACTACCGTGACCGGCACAGTCAAGGTCAGCGATCTGCTTCGTGTCCGCAGTGGCCCGGGTACATCCTATGCCATTGCCGGTTACCTTTCTCCCAACGAGAAAGTGACCATTACCGAGCGCAAGTCCGTAGGCGGAACGACCTGGGGCAAGACTGCCAAGGGTTGGATCAGCATGGACTATGTGGTGCTGGACGGCGGCTCTGCCGCGCCTCAGACCAAGACCGTTACCGCTGACTGCCTCCGTGTGCGCAGTGGCGCAGGCACATCTTATAAGATTGTCGGCTACCTTTACGAAGGCGCGAAAGTGCAAATTTTGGAAACTACCAAGGTTGGCGGTGCAACTTGGGGCAAGATCTCCAAGGGCTGGATCAGCATGGACTATGTAAAATAAGAAAAACGACCTGTTGTGAAACAGGTCGTTTTTTTTATCCCAAAAAGAAGTCCATAGCCAGCATTAGGCAGAAGCCAGCCAGCAGTGAATAGGTAACACCCCGGGCATCCTCGTGATGTGTTTCCGGGATCATTTCATCGCTGATCACATACAGCATCGTACCGCCGGCAAATGCCAGAGCAAAGGGTAAAATCGCAGCGGAAAGGCTGACAGCAAAGTAGCCCAGAAGCGTTCCCAGCACTTCTACAGCGCCGGTGGCAAGGGCGCACAAAAATGTGCGTTTCGGACTCATACCGGCAGCCAGCATAGGCGCGATGATCACCATGCCCTCCGGGATGTTCTGCAAAGCGATACCCATGGCAATGGTAAAGGCTTGGGCGGTGTTGCCGCTGCCGAAACCCACACCGGCGGCGATACCCTCCGGCAGGTTGTGGATGCCGATGGCAAGCACGAACAGCAATACCTTATTCAGCTTTTTCGCACCCTCCGGGTGCAGCTCCTGCTCCACACCGGCAAGCCGATGCAGGTGAGGCACGATCTTGTCTAAAATATTTAGAAAGAATGCGCCGCAAAAGATACCGGCGACGGTGGTCAGCAGGGGAAATGAGCCGCCGTATTCCATGGATGGCATGATCAGACCCACCACCGCAGCGCATAGCATCACACCGGCGGCAAATGCCAAAACAATGTCGCTGAATTTATGTGAGATTTTCTTAAAAACAAAGCCCAGAACCGAGCCAAAAACCGTAGCGCTGCCTACGCCAAGAGCGGTAAGCAAAACCATTTTCATAGCATCATCTCCTTGCTACCATTATATTGACGGCGGCGGTGTTTGTCAAACCGAAAAACTTGCTTGAAAATGCCTTGCGGGACTTGCTTTTTTTGGCATTTATGAGTATAATAAATTGATTAATTATAACTATAAAAATACAAGAGGTTATGCCGTGTATCTGAAAAGTTTGGAAGTGCAGGGATTCAAGTCTTTCCCTGACAAAACGCTGATCCGCTTCGGCGACGATATTACTGCAATCGTCGGCCCCAACGGCTCAGGTAAATCGAATATTTCCGACGCTATTTTGTGGGTCATGGGTGAGCAAAGCACCAAGACTCTGCGTGGCGCAAAAATGGAGGACGTGATATTCGGCGGTACGCAGAAGCGATCTGCCGTTGGTTTTGCTGAGGCAACGCTGACGCTGGATAATACCGACCGTGCGCTGCCCTATGATGCGGACGAGGTGATGGTCACTCGCCGGTACTACCGTAGCGGTGACAGCGAGTATTACATCAACCGTCAGACCTCCCGTCTGCGTGACATCCACGAGATGTTCATGGACACCGGTCTGGGCAGAGAGGGTTACTCCAATATCGGTCAGGGCAGAATTGATGAGATATTGTCCCTGAAAAGCGCAGCCCGCCATGAGATTTTTGAGGAGGCGGCAGGTATCTCCAAGTACCGCCACCGCAAGGAGGAGACCGAGCGCAAGCTGGCGCACACCGAGGACAATCTGCTCCGTATCGGCGACAAGGTCTCTGAACTGGAATTACAACTTGAGCCTTTGAAAGTGCAGTCTGAAAAGGCTAAGAAATATCTGGAGCTGAAAGATGAGCTGCAGGGTGTGGAAGTGGCTGTTTGGCTGGACACTCTGGACAAGCTCTCCGCTGCTGCCAAGAAGGCGGAGGAGGATTATGCCTCTGCATCCTTTGTGCTGCAGCAAGCTCACGAGGATCTGGACAAGCTGTACCGTCAGTCCGAGCAGATGAATGAGGATCTGCGGCTGAAAGACGGTCAGCTGGAGGATATTCGTGTGCAGGTCAGCCTGATGGAAGCCACTCACCAGCAGATGGAGGGTCAGATGGCTGTCCTGCAGGGCAATGTGCGCAACAACGAGGAGAATATCCAACGCATTGAGGAGGAATTGCAAGGTCAGCAGGATCGCAGCGGCGGCGTGTCTGCCCAGCTGGAGCAGGCAAAGACCCGTGTAGCTGAGATCGACGGCGAGCTTGCCGAAAAGCGGCAGGCGCTGGATAAGCTGCAGCAGGAACTGACGGCGATGACCGCCAGCGCACAGGGCATTCAGAAGCAGTTTTTGGAACTGCGTGCTGAGGAAAGCACCCTGACGGCAGATATTGCCGGCGCAGAGGCGGACATTCGTGGTTTGGAAGAAAGCCTTGCTGAAAACGCTGAGCGTATGACCCAGCTGCAGCAGGATCTGGAGGCAGGCAACGCCCGTCAGAGCGAGGCGCAAACGGGCTTGGACGATTGCCGCAAGGAACTGAAAAAGGCGCAGGATGAAGTCACTGCCGCCAATAATACTATCTCCGGTTATGAACTGCGTCTTAGCAACCGTGCCAAGCGCCGGGATGAACTGAGCCAGCAGGTGCGTGATCTGACCGCTAAGCTGGACAGCGTATCGGCAAAGGTAAAAGTGTTCCGTGCTATGGAGCGGGACTTTGAAAGCTATCAAAAATCCGTCCGTATGGTCATGCAGGAGTCCCAGCGTGGCGCCCTGCGCAATATCCACGGACCGGTATCTATGTTGATCCGGGCGGCGGAGGAATACACCGTTGCCATCGAGATCGCTTTGGGCGGCGCAATGCAGCAGGTGGTGGTGGACACGGAGGCTGATGCCAAGGCGGCTATCTCCTACCTGAAGCGCACCGGCGGCGGTCGTGCCACATTCCTGCCCATTGCTGTGATCAAGGGCAGAGAGCTCAACGAAAAAGGTCTTGAAAAGTGCCGTGGCTTCGTGGGTATTGCATCCACGTTGGTCAAAACCGATAAGCGCTATCAGGGCATTGTGGACAATCTGCTGGGCAGAATCGTGATCGTTGAGGATATCGACTGCGCCATCGCCATGGCAAAGCAGTATCAGAATCGCCTGAAAATCGTCACGCTGGACGGTCAGGTTGTCAATCCCGGCGGCTCTATGACCGGCGGCTCTGTGAATAAGGAAGCCGGTATTTTGAGCCGTGCCAACGAGCTGGAAAAGCTGACAGCCCACGAAAAAGAGTTGGAAGGCAAGCTGCGCAGCTCCGAGGAGGAATTGCAGGAGGCACAGCGCGCAGTGGATCAGGTGGAATTCCAGATGACTGCCGCCAAGGATCAGCTGCGTGAAGCAGAGGATCAGGTGTTGCGTCTGCAAGGTCAGGAAAAGCAGCACGAGATCATGGTGCAGGCTATCGTGGAAGCGATGGCATCTGCCCGTCGTGAAAAGGATGCGCTGGACAATCGTGAGCGCAATGACCGTGAGCGGTTCGGCGCCCATCAGGCGAAGATCCGGGTGTTTACCACCCAGCTGGAAAAGACCTGTGCGCAGATCACTGCGCTGGAGGGCAGTCAGGAGGAATCCTCTCTGGCAATGACCCGGATCGGCGAGGATATGACTGCGCTGAAAACCGAGGAAGCAGCGCTGGCTGCGGAGAAAAATACTGCCCTGAATCATATTGCCGACCTGCAGGCGCTGCAGGGCGATATGGAGGGCGACCGAACAAAGAAACTGGCGCTGATCGATGCCATCCGGGCGGATATTGACCGCCTGCAGGCAGAGATCAAGGATCTGGAGCAGCGCCAGCTGGATACGGACAACCAGACCGCCGAAAAGCGCAAGGCTATGGAAAATGCCTTGTCTCAGCGTGCGGAAACCGAGGCTGCCCGTACCCGTTCCGAGCGTGACGCGCAGGAAAAGAATAAGGACATTCTCAATATGGAGCGCGCCTGCGCCCTGTTGGAGCAGAAAAAGCTGACTACCTCCATGGAGGAAAAGCAGATCATCGACAAGCTGTGGGATTCCTACGAGCTGACCCCCGGCACAGCGCCGGAAAAGCGGGGCGAGATCGAATCCGTGGCTGCGGGCAACCGCCGAATCAGCGAACTCAAGCGCAAGATCTCCGGTCTGGGCACACCCAACCTGGGCGCAATCGAGGAATATGCCCGTGTGAACGAGCGATATTCCTATTTGGTGACCCAGCGTGACGATGTACTGACCTCCAAGCGTGAGCTGGAGGGCATTATCCGGGATATTACCCAGGAGATGACCACCATTTTTGTCACCGAGTTCCAAAAGATCGACCACCACTTCGGTGTGGTATTCGAGGAGATGTTCGGCGGCGGTAAGGGTCAGTTGATTTTGGAGGATCCGGAGGAGCCGCTGACCTGTGGCATCGAGATCCGTGTCCAGCCTCCCGGAAAGCAGGTCAAGACCATTACCTTGCTCTCCGGCGGTGAAAAGGCATTCGTGGCGACCGCATTGTACTTTGCAATCTTGAAAGTCCGTCCCACACCGTTCTGTCTGCTGGACGAGATCGATGCGGCGCTGGACGACCGGAACGTGGAGCGATTTGCAAACTACCTGCGGAATCTGAGCACCAATACCCAGTTTATCGTCATCACCCACCGTCGTGGCACCATGGAAGCTTCCGATGTGCTGTACGGTGTTACCATGCAGGAGCAGGGCGTTTCCAAGCTGCTGCGGCTGGATCTGAATCAGATGGAACAGCAGCTGGGCATTGTGGAATAAGGAGTTTACATGGGATTTTTCGATAAGATCAAGGCGGGGCTTACCAAGACCCGGGAGGCCATCGGCAATACAGTGGGCAGTGTTTTCTCCGGTTTCAGTGAGATCGACGACGATTTCTACGACGAACTGGAGGAGGCATTGATCCTTGCGGATCTGGGTGTGGAAACCTCTGTCAAGGCGGTGGAGCGTCTGCGCAAAACGATCCGGGAAAACCACATCAAGACCACCGAGGAAGCCAAAAGCGCCTTGAAAGATATTTTGGTGGACATGCTCAGTGTGGGCAGTACGGAATTGCCCTTGAACACCAAGCCGGCAGTGGTGCTGGTGATCGGTGTGAACGGCGTGGGTAAGACCACCACCATCGGCAAGCTGGCCACCCAGCTGACCAAACAGGGCAAAAATGTGCTTTTGGTGGCGGCGGATACCTTCCGTGCGGCGGCGGCTGACCAGCTTTCTATCTGGGCAGAGCGCTCCGGCGCAGGCATCGTCCGTCAGCAGGAGGGCGCTGACCCGGCATCGGTTGTGTATGACGGTATTCAGGCTGCCCGGGCAAGAAATGTGGATGTGATTTTGGTGGATACCGCCGGTCGCCTGCATAATAAGCAAAATCTGATGAACGAGCTGAATAAGATCAGCCGTATCGTGGAACGGGAACTGCCGGACTGCGATAAGGAAGTGCTGTTGGTGCTGGACGGCACCACCGGTCAGAACGGTCTGATCCAGGCAAAGCAATTCAAAGAGATCGCCGGCGTAACGGCTATGGCACTGACCAAGCTGGACGGCACTGCCAAGGGCGGTATCGTCATCGCCGTGGCAGACAGCCTGCAGATCCCGGTGAAGTTTGTGGGCGTGGGCGAGCAGGCAGATGACCTGATGCCGTTCCAGGCGGTAGAATTTGTGGAGGCGCTACTGTAATGAGAGTTGTGCTTGCAAGTAAAAATCAGCACAAGCTGGAGGAGATCAGCAAGATCACCGAGAAATTCGGTATCGAGCTGGTGCTGCAGTCCCAGCTGGGTGTGGATATCGATGTGGAGGAAACCGGCACTACCTTTGAGGAGAATTCTCTTTTGAAGGCGGAGGCGGTGATGAAAGCCACCGGTCTGCCCGCTTTGGCGGACGATTCCGGTATTGCGGTGGATGCCCTGAACGGCGAGCCGGGTATTTACTCTGCCCGTTACGGCTTCGATGAAAGTCTGGACGATTGGGGCAGACTGGAACTGCTGCTGAAAAATACGGAGCATGTTCCCGACGGTCAGCGTCAGGCGCAGTTCGTCTGCGTTATCAGCTTTGTGACCCCGGCAGGAGAAGTGATTCAGGCACGGGGTGAGATCCACGGCGAGCTGACCCGTGCGCCGGCAGGGGGGAATGGGTTTGGTTATGACCCTATTTTCTACTATCCGCCCTTGGGTAAGACTACGGCAGAGCTTTCCCCGGAGGAGAAAAATGAAGTTTCTCACCGGGCGAATGCGCTGAAATTGTTTTATGAGAAAATGAAGGAGGCAGGCTATGCTGACAAGTAAGGAAAGAGCAGAGCTGCGAGCCCAGGCAAATACCCTGGAAACCACCCTGATGGTGGGCAAGGGCGGTGTGACCGAGGCGGTAGTCGCCGAGGCGGACAACCAGCTGACCACCCGTGAACTGGTAAAGGGCAAGGTGCTGGAGGGCGCAATGATGACCCCTCGTGAGGTCTGTGATGAGATTTGTGAAGCCACCGGCGCTGACGGTGTTGCCGTGATCGGTACAAAGTTTGTGATCTACCGCTTCAGTGAAAAACTGCAGCAGCAGCGCAACGAAACCGGCAGAGCAAAGAAAAAGGCGATTTCCGTCGCCAAGTCCAACCCGGTGCGTAAGGGTGCGCAGGCTCGCCGTCAGGCGGCAAGAAAAGTCCGTGAGCAGCGTAACGAATATTTCCGCCAGCAAGCCATTGAAAAGGCAATCGAGCGGGACAGAGAGCGTCAGCTCCGGGAAAAGAATAACTAATAAGGGGGATCAGTATGAAGCGGATCGGCATTTACGGCGGCACATTCAACCCACCCCATGTGGGTCATATTCGTGCGGCGCAGTATGCGCTGTCGCTGGGTCTTGATGCGCTTCTTGTGATCCCGTCCTGCGTTGCGCCCCATAAGGATATACCCGAGGGTTCTCCTACGCCGCAACAGCGTCTGCAAATGCTGCAGCTTGGTTTTGCGGATATGGACAAAATCCAAATTTCCGATTTGGAGCTGCAGCGTGGCGGCGCCAGCTACACCTATGAAACAGTGGCGCAGGTCAAAAAGCAGTATCCGGATGCAGAAATTATTTTCTTTATGGGAACGGATATGTTTCTTTCGTTCCACACGTGGAAAAACCCGGGGCAGATCATAGAAAATGCCTCGTTGGGTGTGTTCTACCGTGGTCAGAAAGACGAGCAGGCAGCGGTTGCCAGGCAAAAGCTGTTCCTGACAGAAAAGGGCGCAAAGGTGTATCTGGTGGAAAATCCGGTGACGGAGATCTCCTCCACCGATCTGCGGCGGTTGCTGACCCTGCGGTGCGCAGAGGAATTCCTCTTGCCGGCAGTGGCAGACTATATTCGCCAAAACCGCCTTTACGGAACAGACAGACCTATGATCGGTCTTTCTTTGTCAGAGCTGGAAAAGACGGTTTGCAGCCTGCTCAAGCCCAGCCGTGTGGAGCATGTGCTTGGCTGCCGGGATACGGCAGTGGCGCTGGCAAAACGCTGGGGCGCAGATGTGACAGATGCCGCACGGGCGGCGCTGCTGCACGACATCACCAAGGCGCTGGACGGTCCGCTCCAATTGACTTTGTGCAATGCCTATGGTATAATTTTGGATAATTTTTCCGCCCAAAATCCCAAGACGATCCATGCGCTTACCGGTTCGATTGTGGCGCAGCGGATCTTTGGGGAAAATGAGGCTGTGGTAAAGGCGATCGCCAGCCACACCACCGGCAAGGCAGATATGAATACGCTTGAAAAGATCATTTATGTGGCAGACTATATGGAGCCGAACCGGGATTTCCCCGGTGTGGAAGCGCTCCGTGAACTTGCCTATACCGATCTGGACGGCGCACTGAAAAAAGGATTGGAAATGACACTGGACATGCTGCGCAGGCAGGGTAAGGAAATCTCCTGCGAATCGCTGGAAGCGCTGGCATTTCTGGAAACAACAAATAAGAAGGATTGATGGTATGTTAACTGCAAAAGAAGTCGCTTATGAAGTTACCAAGGCCCTTGACGACAAGAAGGGCGTGGATATCAAACTGCTGAAAATCGATCAGGTGTCCAGTCTTGCGGATTATTTTATTATCTGCACCGGCACATCTAACACCCATGTTAAGACCCTTTGCGATTACGCAGAGTACACCTTTGAACAGCTGGGCGAGCCTATGCTGGGCAGAGAGGGTCACCGTGGCAATTCCTGGGAGCTGCTGGACTTCGGCAGCGTGGTCGTCCACGTGTTTACCGACGAGGCAAGAGAATTTTATTCACTGGAACGGCTTTGGGCGGATGCAGAGCAGATCGACCTGAGCCAGATCATTATCCCCGAATAAGAAAAGAGGTTGGGTTTCTATGAATTACGAGTATTCCGCAATTGAGAAAAAGTGGCAAAAGTATTGGGCGGAAAACGAGACGTTCAAAACAGATGTCTGGGATTTCTCCAAGCCGAAGTATTATGTGCTGGATATGTTCCCGTACCCCTCCGGTGTGGGTCTGCACGCAGGTCACCCGGAAGGTTATACGGCAACGGATATCATGTCCCGTATGAAGCGCATGCAGGGCTTCAACGTGCTGCATCCCATGGGTTATGACTCCTTTGGTCTGCCTGCAGAGCAGTATGCTGTGGATACCGGAAACCATCCCAACGGTTTTACCCAGAAGAATATCGAGACCTTCTCCGGTCAGCTGAAGGAGCTGGGCTTTGATTATGACTGGTCCAAGTGCATCGCTACCT
>JAZSQH010000054.1:0-2496 GCA_045537865.1 Faecousia sp.
TACCCGATAGAATCGTTCGAAGATCCGATCCTTATGCTCTGCCGGGATGCCGATGCCGGTATCACTGACAACCAAGCGGTTGTTTTCTGTATGGATCGTTACACTGCCGCCGGGGACATTGTATTTGATGGCATTGTCACAAAGGTTATAGACCACTTCATGGAGCATTCTGCGGACACCTTTAATCGTAAAGCCATTACCGGTCACATCAATCCTAACATTCTTTTCCGCCGCGCTGGGGGATAGAATTTCTTTTATATCTTCTGCCAGTGCCAGCATATCCACCTGCTCGGTAGGCAGTTCTATACCTTCATCCAACTGGGAAAGGCGGATAATGTCTTCGATCAGATTCACCAAACGGGAAGCTTCCTTGCGTATGTGTCCCACAAAACGGGCTGTATCTTCCGGTTTCACCATACCGCTTTCCAGCAGTTCAGCGCTGCCGATAATGCCCTGCAGCGGCGTTTTCAGTTCATGAGATACATTTGCTGAAAACTCCCGGCGCAGCTGCTCCGCGTTTTGGGCTTCCGTTACATCCACCCCGAGAATAACCGCTCCCAGCATATTCCCGTCGGACTGAATGCAGCTCATGTCGAAGCGGTAGGTTCTGCCCTCCAGTTCCTGCACAGCGCTGCCGTGGCCGCGATCCAAGGCGTCGTTCAGTGCCTGCCGCAGCTGGTTGCTGCGGTTCACCCGGAAGAAGCTGCCGCCCACGCAGGATTCATCTGTTCCGAAGATATGCATGGCGGCAGAATTGATGGAGCGTATATTTGCCTCTTTATCCAGCACCACCAAGCCCTCCTGCATATTGGAGGTAATTTGAATAAACTCGTCGGTCTTATGCTGCAGCTTGCGCATTTGGGCATTTATCTGCAGATGCTGCCGATTGATACGCCGCAGCAGAGGAGACAGTTCTTCATATGTATTGTTGGAAAGCGGATGCTCCAAATCCAAACTGTTCATTGGTTCCACAATATTCTTTGCCATTCTGCGGGCAAGAATCAAGGATAGACCTATCGCCAGCACAGCTATTAAAACAATCGGCCATAGAAGATCCATCATCAGCGCCCAGGCAGAGGCTTGGTTGGTGGAAATACGCAGCACCGTTCCGTCTATTAAGCGCTGCGCTTCATAATAGGTCTGCTCAGTAAGGGTTGAAGAGTTTCTCACCGCACTGCCGAAGCCGGTCTCGAAGGCTTCCTGAATTTCTTCCCGGTCAGCATGATTTTCCATAGTGCTTTGGTCCACCCGGGTGTCAAAGAGAACCGTACCGTCGGTATCGATCCATGTGACACGGAAGCGGTCAGCCTCCACATTCTCCAAAAATGCGTTTCCGTACTGCTCTGTGCCGGTGACCGCAAGGCTCAGCTCATCCTTCAGCTGCTGCACCTGTACACCGGTAAAGTGCTTATACAAAACACCTATCACAATGGCAAGCGAACAGAGCAGAACCACCACCGCAACAAATACCGTAGATCGGAAAATTTTACTTGTCATAGCTGTTCTCCAGTCGGTATCCTACATTTCTGACAGTTTCAATGACATTGCCGTATTTCCCCAGTTTCTGCCTCAGGGTTCGGATATGCATATCCACTGTCCGCGTCTCTCCCAAGTACTCTGTGTTCCATATAGAGGAGAGCAACTGCTCCCTTGTGAATGCAATGCCAGGCCGAGAAAGAAACAGATGGAGAAGCTCATACTCTTTGTAAGTCAGAATCAAGCGCTCTCCGTCAACAGTGACGGTATGCTCATCGGTATTCAGCACAAGACCGTCCAGTTTCAGTAAGTTGGAGGCTGTTTTCGGCTTGCACCGGCGCAAAACAGCTTTTACCCGGCTGACCATTTCCATAATACCGAAAGGTTTTACCAGATAATCATCAGCACCCAGATCCAGACTCTGGATCTTATCATATTCGCTTCCCTTGGCGGTGGCCATGATTACGGGAATATCTGCAAATTCTTCGTTTGCTTTCATCAGTTTCAGCAGTGTGATGCCGTCCTTACCGGGGAGCATCACATCCAGCACTACGAGTTCCGGTTTTTCAGACTGCAGCGCGTTCCAAAAGCTGTCCCCATCTTCAAAGCCTTTGGCCTCATGCCCTACAGAGGCGAGGGCATATACCTCAATATCACGGATGCTGGAATCATCCTCTACACACCATATCACAGCGTCACCTTCTTGCGTTTTTTTACAATTTTAGCGTTTTCATTGGCAGAATTCAAGTTTCCGGAGGGACTTTACATACATTTTACATTCTCTGTATTATTTGCAACCTTTGCAGCCGCCCTTTACACAAGGGAGGCTTTAAAGGCGCGCTGAGGTCATCGCGCCCTACGAAAGCTGCGATATTTAAAGGCCCCCTTGTAAAGGCGGACTCACATAGGGATTTATACGCTCCAAAGAGTATCTTTTCCCGCAATACTGCAAAGAAAATCCACGGCAGGCGACAGCCTTGCCGTGGATTTTTTTATTGTCTTGCAGAAAAATCTTTCTCT
>JAZSQH010000097.1:0-4113 GCA_045537865.1 Faecousia sp.
GAACTGCGAAGTAATTAGCAGCCTTGACAGCGTCAGCGGTAGCAGCGGAGTCACAGAAGTACTTGATGAAGGTCTTAGCAGCCTCGATACGAGCAGCGTCGCCGTTATCGAAGATACCGAAGCCCCAGATACCGCCCTGCAACTTTGCGTCGCCGTCAGCGGGGAATGCCATGAACATGATGTCGTCGCCGGAAGCGGTCTTCTCAGCACCGGTGTTAGCGGTGTTGGGGTTCAGCTGCTGAGCAATGTTCCAGCAGAATGCAACGTTCAGAGTGCCGTTGTAGAACAGAGCGATTTCGTCGCCGCCAGCGATACCAGAGTCGAATGCGATAGCGGGGTTGTCATACAGCTTCTTCAGAGCGGTAACGTTCTCCTCGGAGCCCCAGGTGTACTCGGTGTGCTCGGGGTTGGTGAAGGTGCCGCCGCACAGGTTGTTAACCAGTGCACGGGTACCCTGGTCGCCGCCCTGGCCGACGCAGTAAACAGCGCCGACCTGCTTGCCAGTATACTCATAAACTGCTGCGATAGCTGCCTCGAAGTCAGCAACGGACTTCCAGGTGTGGGTGTCCTCGTTGATGTACTGCATTGCGCCAGCTGCCTCAAAGACAGTCTTGTTGATAGCCATGCAGTGAGCGGTCATAACCAGGGGATACTCGTAAGCAGTTGCATCGTCAGCGAAGCAAGCAGCAACGGTAGCGGGGTTCAGCTCAGCCTTGTCGGTGTCATCGAACAGGTCAGCGATGTTGACCATCTTGCCCTTTGCGCCCCAGTTAGCAACCAGACGCTCGGGACCTTCCATGATCAGGTCGGGAGCCTGGCCGCCTTCGATAGCGGTGTTGACCTTGTCGTCGCCGTCAGCGTAGGTCAGGTACTCAACGTTGACCTTGATGCCGGTAGCTGCTTCAAAATCAGCCATCAGAGCATCATCGACATCCTGCTGGCCCCAGCCGCCGATGGGGTAGGTCCACAGAGTGATCTCGGAAGCGACAGCGGGTGCTGCTTCAGGTGCTGCTTCGGGAGCTGCCTCGGGTGCTGCCTCAGGTGCTGCTTCGGGAGCTGCAGGAGTCTTCTCGACGGAGCAAGCAGCCAGGCCCAGAACCATGACCAGAGCCAGCAGAAGTGCGATAAACTTCTTCATAGTTTTACTCTCCTAAAATAAAAATTTTTTGGCAAATCCGCATTCCACGGATTATGCTTTCTACCCAAAATATTACAGTATAATCTGACCTTTGTCAACGAGTTTTTGAAAATAATTTCCCGAAATATTTCGAAACAGAAAATTAATTTCAAACTGTACAAAAACCTGCCGTTCCTTTGTTGCAAATTGCCGAAAGTGTCACATTTCTCTTGACGATACTACAAAAAATGGTATTCTTATATCAGTGTGAAAGGAGGTTTTTCCTCATGAAAAAGCATATTGTTTGCCTGGGCGATTCCAACACCCACGGCTATTGCGCAGATCCCGCAAACTGCGCCGACGGTGGCATCCGCTTCAACGAGTCCGAACGTTGGACCCGTCGGCTCCAGGCGCAGCTCGGCGAGGAGTATTTGGTAGTGGAAGAAGGTCTGTCCGGCCGTACCACCTGTTTTGACGACCCCATCCACGAGGGTCTCAGCGCCCTGACCTATATCACACCTTGCCTGAAAAGCCACGAGTTTGTGGATCTGCTGATTATCATGCTGGGCACCAACGATGTAAAGGAGCGCTTTGCAGCTTCCGCAGCCTGTGTTGCCATTGGCATGGGTCGGCTGGTAAAGAAGGCCATGGCCACTGAGTGCTGGGGCCCCAACAAGCCCAATATTCTGGTAATCGCACCGCCTCACATCGGAGAAGGCATGTACGAGAGCATCGTCGGTCCCACCATGGGGCCCAACTGCGCCGCCAAGTCCCGGGAGCTTGCGCATTATTATAAAGAGCAGTGCGACCTGATCGGCTGCCACTTCCTGGATGCACAGGAACTGGGCTGCGAATTTAATCAGGTAGACTATATGCACCTAACCCGCAAAGGCCACGAAACACTGGCCAATGCTCTGGTCGAACTGGTTCCCACGCTTGTAAAATAAAAATGCCGCCTTAATCGGCAGCATTTTCTACATTCATATAGGGCTTGAACATGGGTTCGATCAGATAGCTTCCCAGTAAAGCAGACAGCGACGGCAGGAGAAATACCGGAACTACCAGCCGCAGGCACAGCAGCAAAGTGATTGCATTAAGGATGCCCAGCACTGCTGTACGGGGCAGGTTGGCCAGGGAAAGAAATACGGTATTTTTCACAAGTGCGGCAAAACTGTTCTCAAACCGGGACAACATTGGGAACAGCACGCTGAGAACACCCAAGATCACCATTGCCACAAAAGCCAGTGCAGAGAACATCATCCAGGAAAGGCTCCCCACCACCGCCAGATTCCAAAGTGCAATCACCGCCTTCATAAGACCTGCGCCTGCCAGCAGAAACAGAATTGTGGGCAGGATGCCGGATTTCCAGTTATCCCGGAAGGTGGAAAAAAAACGCTTCCAGGTATTCTTCTCATTTTCACGGAAAGCCCGATAAGAGGCATCATACAGTGCTGCAAAGGAAGCTCCCGCAGTTACAACCGGGATACAGCACACCAGCCAAAAAAGGCTTAAAAATATTACATCGGTAATCCGGCTCATGGTAATCATCAGCCCACTGTCCGGATTGAACAGATTTCGAAACATATCCTGTGCCTCCTCGATAGAATGACAGTATTGTAGCACAGTTTTCGATCTCTGTCAGTAGTTTTCCCAATATAAATTTTCTTGTCATTTCTTTTCCAAAATGATATATTAACCACAATCATCAATAGGAGGATATTCTATGGATCGTAAAAAGTTTTTAGCTGAGCGTCAGTGGATCCGCAATCAGCTCAGCGGTGTTGCCGACTTTTGGCTGAAAAACGGTATGGACCACACCTACGGCGGTGTTACCACCTGTCTGGACCGGGCCGGCAATATCTACTCTACTGACAAGAGTGTATGGATGCAGGGTCGCTGCGGCTGGACCTACGCATACCTGTGCAAGATTTACGGTGTTCGTGAGGACTGGCTGAAGTTCTCCAAGAGCTGCATTGATTTCCTGGAAGAGCACTGTGTCAACCACGAAGCCGACGGTCGTCTGTACTTCACCGTGGAAGGTGACGGCACACCCCTGCGTCAGCGCCGCTACTGCTACTCCGAGGCTTTCTACTGCATTGCCAATGCTGAATACTACGGCATCACCGGTGAGCGCGAGCACCTGCTGCGTGCCCGCCGCGCTTATGACATGTACTGGAATCTGAACCATGGCATGAAAGACCCCACCGGTATGGGTCCCAAATCCACCCGCCCCGGCCGTGGTCTGGGTATCCCCATGATCATTCTGAATGTCACCGGTGTTATGAAGCGTGTTGACCCCGAGATGAAGCATGTTTACGATGAGCGTGCTAAGGAGTGCGTGGCAGATATTTTCAACTACCACGTCAAGCCCGAACTGGGCTGCACCCTGGAGTCCGTTGCTCCCGATGGCACTGCTCGTCTGGATGTGACCGAAGGCCGTATGGTCAACCCCGGCCATGACATTGAATGCGCCTGGTTCCTGATGGACTATGCCAACGACATCGGTGACAAGGAACTCCATGCAAAGGCAATTGAGGTCTTCGATATGGCCTTCAACGCAGGTTGGGACAAGGAATTCGGCGGCATTCTGTACTTTATGGACTGCCTGGGTAATCCTCCCGAAGCATACGAGCACGATATGAAGCTGTGGTGGCCCCACAACGAAGCTCTGATCGCCTCCATGATGATCTACCGGGATACCAAGGACGAGAAGTATCTGGACATCTTCTACCAGATCCTTCAGTACTGCAAGGCCTACTTCGCTGACGAGTACGGCGAGTGGTATGGCTACCTGCGCCGTGACGGCAAGCCCACCCAGCCCGCCTGCAAGGGCAGCACTTTCAAGGGTCCCTTCCATGTGCCCCGCTGCCTGATCCTGGTGGATCAGATGATGACCGAAATTCTGAATCAGTAATTTTTTGAGAGGAGGTACTGAATTGCCCGAACAGCATAATATCATTGAGCGGATCCATGCCTCCTACTATGAGTTGGCCCCC
>JAZSQH010000063.1:0-4236 GCA_045537865.1 Faecousia sp.
ATCGAACTGAAGTGGAGTATGGATCAGGGACTCGCCTATGTGCAGCAGCTGCAGGAAGCAGGATTCGGTGACGATTGTGTGGAGAAGTATCAGAAGCTGGGTACGCTTGACCGTACCGTAAACGGAGTGAATGTACAGGTATTGGACCTGTTCGGCGTTACCAGCGTCAGCATTATGAAAGTAGAAGAATAAAAAATATAATTGGAGGTCAACACCATGAAAAAACTGTTAGCAATCGTACTGGCAGCATTGATGCTGCTCTCCCTGGCCGCCTGCGGAAGCAGCGGCAACAAGTAAGCGATCATTGGCACATGGAAACTGGTGGATGAAGAAACACAGACAGAATACGGCTTGGGTCTTCAGTTTACCAAGGATGGTAAACTCCATTACGGTTTGACTGCCGATGATCTGACCACCCTTACCGGCGATGAGGATGTGGATAAGGCGCTGTCCTACCTGATGTCCATCGTGTACAAGATCAAGAGTGATACCGAAATGGAAGTAACCGTCAGTGCTCTATTCGGTTTGCAAAAGGAATCTACCACGGTTACATACTCCCTGGACGGCGATACCCTGGAATTTGACGGCGCTGTTTACACCAGAGTGAAATAATCCCGGCAGCGGCAAAGAGAGGAGTGAGATCATGGCAAGAAAATGTATGCAGTGCGGTGCTGATATCCGGGACAGCGTGGCATTTTGTACCGAGTGCGGCGCAAAAGCCCCGGAAACTGTACATAGCTCCGTTTCCTCGGCATTCTGCGTAAGCTGCGGAGCACCAATGAAGGATGGGATCGCATTCTGCACCTCCTGTGGCGCAAAACAAGGTGATGCAGCCCCGGTGACACCGCCGCCAAAGCCTGCGGCAGCACCTCCGCCCCCTCCACAGACACCCCCGGTCTATCAGACACCGCCACCGCAGCAGCCTGTTTATCAACAGCCGGTGCAGCCCGCTCCCCAGCAGTCCCCGGAACAGTCGGTTAAGGGAACGAAGTATGAACCCATCACAACCGGCGGTTTTATCGGCATTATGCTTTTGCTGTGTATTCCGGTGATCGGCTTGATCCTGCTGATCGTCTGGGCCTGCGGTGGCTGCCGGAAGATCAGCAAGCGCTCCTTTGCAAGAGCAACACTGATCCTCGGGATTATTATGGCGGTGCTCGGACTTGTGATCGGTCTGGTATTCGGAAGTATGATCCAATCTCTACTGAAGGATGCAGGACTGGATATCTCCGGTCTTGGGCAGGAAAGCAGCTGGTTTGACTCCGGTAAGCAGCAGCCACAGGATACTCCCAGCGACGACGGTCTAGGTGCTTTGGGTGAACTGGGCACACTTCTGGAAGGTCTGGAGGGGCTGACCGGTCAGGAAGGCTCCGGAAACGGTCTGGAGGGACTGATCAGCGGTGTAGAGGACGCAAACAAAACTGCGGAGGCCAACAGCGACGGCTGGCCGAGATCCCTTCGGGTCTATCCCGGTGGAACCGCAACTTTGGTTGAAAGCTACCGTACAGAAATTACCGGTACAACACTGGATGAAATGAAGGCATATATTGAGGACCTGAAGAAGGACGGTTACAAATTCCAGGACTTCTATGATTTCGGTTTCAGCGAAGAGGATATGCTGGCGATGAACGGCTGGTGGGGTACCAACGGCGATATCTATCTTGCTATTTCCTTTGCGGAAGGAACAGTAACAGTTGACCATACATATGAATTGCCGGATCTGAATTTCGGCTAACTTGAGAAGGAGGAACTATTATGGCTTTTTGTGGAAAATGTGGAACCCAGATGAATGACGGCGTAAAATTCTGCCCCGGCTGCGGCGCTCCTAATGAAACGGCTGCTCCTGCAGCACCGGCAACCCCGGTCCAGGAGGCACCGCCTGTTCAGCAGAATCCCGCTCCCCAGCAGGCAGACTTTGGCGCAAAGATGGCAGCACTGAACAATACTGCCGATACCACCGCAGAATTTGATAAGGCAGATATCGATCAGAATAAGGGCATGGCGATCCTGGCATACTTCGGTCCGTTGGTGCTGATCCCCATACTGGCAGCAAAGAATTCCAAATTCGCCCGATATCACAGCAACCAGGGTCTGGTGCTGCTGATCGCAGCGGTGATCTATGGCATTGCCTACGGTATTCTCAGCACCATCATCTATGCAATCTCCTGGCGCCTTGGTTTTATCGTAAGCATTATCGGACTTGTCAGCATCCTATTCACCGTGCTTGCGATCATCGGCATCATCAACGCAGTTAACGGTCGCGCAAAGGAACTGCCGATTATCGGTAAATTTAAGATTTTGAAGTAAACCTATAGAGCAGCCGGAAGCATCTATAACCGGTAAAAAGAATTCCTGCATGGGCGTTTGCTCATGCAGGAATATTTTAATCTACGATATCCTTAATTAGCGCAGCGATGGTTTCCAGTTGCTTATCATTCAACCGCTTCAAATCCTTAATCACAGCGTTCAAACGGGTGGGATTCTTGGAATCAATATCAAAGAATTCGCTGGGTGTGATGCCCAGATATTCGCAGATATAGAAGATGCCGGACAGAGAGGGCATTGATTTTCCGGATTCAATGTTATTGATGTAACCGGGGTTCTGTCCGATGGACAGGCTCATATCACGGGCAGATACACCCTTCTTCTCACGGAGCTGTGCTAAACGCAAAGAGAAATCCTTTTCATCCATAGTATCACCAACCTTTTGTTATATTGTAACCTACACGGATGGATATAATGTTGGCTGGCAGGCTGTATTTAACTTGCGATATCGGTTTATAGATGGTATTATTAAAGCATATATAGGATTTTAACCAATAAGAGGGTGAAGAATTGCAGATAGTTACTGTCAGCTTCTTTGGGCATCGCATAATCGACAATGCGTTAGAAATCGAAAACAGACTGGAACAGCTCATACGAACACTGTTACGGGAGCATGAATATGTCGAGTTCCTGGTAGGCAGGGATGGGGAATTTGACCAGCTTGTTTCCTCCACCATACGACGCTGTAAGCGGGAATAGCGCAGCGACAACAGCGCACATATTTGGGTGCTGCCCTACATCACAGCAGAGTTTCGGGATAATGAAGAATCCTTCCGGGACTACTACGATGAAATCGAAGTCTGCGAAGCTGCTGGGTGACATTACAAAAATGCCCACCAGACCCGAAATCGGACCATGGTGGACAGATCGGATTTGGTTGTATTTTGCATCCAGCACGCAAGCGGCGGCGCATGGCAGACCATGAAATATGCCAAGAAGCAGGGTGTCTCCTGCATTAATCTCAATGAGCAGTTGGAGGAAGCCGAATGAAAAAGAAGATCCTTGTGGGAATTGCTGTCTGCACTGCACTGGTTATTGTGATTGTGGGCATTGTGTATGGGATCAAAATCTATCAGCGGGAACAAGATCCCAACTGGCAGATTGCGAAGAAGCTGTACAATGTGGAGTCCGCGTTGCAGGAGATCGACGAAAGCTGGGAACTGCAATCCCTTACCCAAGTCACACCCTACTGCTATCAGAATCCCGATGGGGATACCATTACCTATTACTGCTGCATAACCACCTATGTAGAGGATGCACCTGCCGAATATTTTGGCTTTAATCTGCCCGCATTGGAGCAGGCCGTGGATATAGAAGCTTTGGAAAATCGTCGTGATTGCGAAGTGAACGGACTGGAAGCAGTCATAGGAGAACTGGACGGACAGACATATCTGTGCTGGACGATCTCGTCAACATACAGTTGTGTTCTGGAATACACCGCCGGAAGCATATCGGAAGCGGATATTTTTCGAATGGCTGAAAGTGTAGCGAATCCGACTGAATAAAGTATGTCCCGATTTGAAACACAATTTGAGGCCGTGTATTTTTCTTGCAAATAGGCAAAAAACTGTTATATAATGAATCCAACAGGCATCTCAAAAGAGGTATATCCGATCAACAAGGGACTGGTTGATGAATTTCGGGATGGTGCAATACCACTTAGCTTGCTGGGTATTGCCCTAACGAATATCACCCGGGAAGAAATGATGCAGTTCTTGCTGTCGGTATTACGGATTTCGGAAACGCTTCGGTTGAAAGGAACGAACAGAAGGCAATGCTGAGTCTTGACGAGAACATCTCTGAGAAGGACGGAAATATAGGATGTGCAGTGTTCGCCTCACCGGATGATCTTGCAGGCTTTGCCAAAGACGGAAAGGACGAACTTCTGCTGTTGAAAGTAAAGAGCGGAAC
>JAZSQH010000086.1:0-27105 GCA_045537865.1 Faecousia sp.
CTTCCGCGGCGACCGGGCCCAGGAGATCTCTCTGGCCTTCGACCGCAAGGACTTTGACAAGTTTGACCGGGGCGATTACACCGGCGTGAAGTTCGCAGGCATGCTGCAGTATGACGGCGACCTGAATATTCCTGAAAAGTATCTGGTGCAGCCCCCGGTGATCACCAACACCCTCACCGAGGTCCTGTGCAAGGCGAATATCCGGGAGTTTGCAGTGTCTGAAACCCAGAAATACGGTCATGTGACCTACTTCTGGAACGGCAACCGTTCCGGCAAGGTCTGTGAGGAACTGGAGGAGTATCTGGAGATCCCCTCGGATGTGATCCCCTTTGAGCAGGCACCTGCCATGAAATCCAAGGAGATCACCGAGGCTATGGTGCAGGCTATGGTAAGCGGTAAGTTCCAATTCCTGCGCTGCAATTACCCCAACGGCGATATGGTGGGTCACACCGGCGTTATGGATGCGGTGGTCACCGCCATGGAATGTGTGGACAACGGTCTGAAAGCGATTTTGGAAACAGCAGACAAGTACGGCTATACTGTGCTGATCACTGCTGACCACGGCAACGCTGATCAAATGACCGAAACCAAAAAGGGCAAGACCTCTGTGCGTACTGCCCACTCTCTGAATACAGTTCCCTTTATTATTTATGACAACGACAAGGTTTGGAACATCCGCGCCGGTGAATACGGCCTTGCCAATGTAGCGCCCACCGTGGTAAAAATGATGGGACTGTCCGCCCCCGACTGCTGGGAAGCAAGTATGGTTTGATAATTTAAGGAGGTACTGAATATGATCCGTCACGATAACGAAAACGGCAGCGTCAACGTCACCGCCGGTGTTTATACGGATATTGCCGGAACAGCCGCCAGCAACTGCTTTGGTGTAAAGGGTATGGCTGCCCGGTCTGTGTCCGATGGTGTTTATCACCTGCTGCGTAAGGAATCTATGTCCAAGGGCGTTAAGGTGGACTTCCACGAAGACGGCAGCATTTCCATTGATCTGCATATTATGGTGGACAACGGTGTCAATCTGGGCGCTGTAGGTGCATCTATTATTTCCGAAGTGCGCTATGTGGTGAACAAGTGCACCGGCACTCAAGTGCGTGCCGTCAATGTATATATCGATTCCATTGTGGGATAAGCTGGAGGTGTAACCATTGAAACAGACTATCAACGGCGCTGATTTTCGCCGTTTGGCAATCAGTGCGGCTGCATCAGTCGAGATTCATAAGCAGCAGTTAAATGAACTGAATGTGTTCCCTGTGCCGGATGGTGATACCGGCACCAATATGTCCATGACCATCAATGCCGCAGCTGCAGATCTGCGCAAGACGGAAGACCCCTCTTTGGAGAAGGCTGCTTCCGTTGCCGCATCTGCTATGCTTCGTGGCGCAAGAGGCAACTCCGGTGTTATCCTGTCCCTGCTGTTCCGTGGTATGTCCAAGAAACTCAAGGGCGCAGAGGTTGCCGACGGTGTTCTGTGGGCGCAGGCGCTGCAGGAGGGCGTGGACGCTGCATATAAGGCGGTTATGAAGCCGGCCGAGGGCACGATCCTCACCGTTTCCAGACTGGCAGCTGCGGCTGCTCTGAAGGCTGCTCAGGAGAACAACCATATTGAATTTGTTCAGGCAGCAGCTATCGAGGAAGCCAAGGTAGCGCTTGCCGACACCGTGAACATGAACCCGGTACTGAAAAAGGCAGGTGTTGTGGATGCCGGCGGTAAGGGCTGGGTGTTCGTGCTGGAGGCTATGCTCAGCACCATGCAGGGCGAGGATGTGATCGTTCCCGAGGGCATGGCAGAGGGCGCAGGCAAGGAGCAGGCTGATTTCTCTGATTTCGATACCGAGGACATCACCTTTACCTACTGCACAGAGTTTATTATCAGCCGTGAAAACGACAAAGACCCTGAGCCACTGCGGGCATTTCTGGACGGCATCGGCGACAGCCTGGTGCTGGTGGACGACGAGGAGATCATCAAGGTTCACGTTCATACTAACGACCCCGGCAAGGCGCTGCATGAAGCCATCGATTACGGCTCTTTCGTTACCGTAAAGATTGAGAATATGCGCCTGCAGCACACTGAGAAGGTGATGAGCGAGAGCGAGAAAGCACCCAAGATCGCCCAGCCGGAAAAGACTTTCGGCGTGGTTTCCGTTTGCGCCGGTGACGGTCTGGCGGACGTGTTTATGAATCTGGGCGTGGACGGCATCATCTCCGGCGGTCAGACCATGAATCCCAGCACCCAGGACATTCTGGAAAAAGTCAATCAAGTTCCTGCAGAAACCGTGTATGTTTTGCCTAATAATAAGAATATTATTATGGCAGCGGAGCAGGTGGATGCGCTGACCCCCAAGCATGTGGTAGTCATTCCCTCCAAGACTGTTCCTCAGGGCATCACCGCTATGCTGAATTTCAACCCCGAGGGTACCGAGGAGGAGAATACCGCAGCGCTGACCGATGCGCTGGATACGGTGGACACCATGCAGATCACCTATGCCGCCCGGAATTCCGATTTCGACGGCTATGATATCCACGAGGGTGACTATCTGGCAATTTACGGTAGTTCTCTGTTCGGCACTAACAAGGATATCAAGGTGCTGCTTCGTGCATTGGCAGAAAAAGTCCGTGACGAGGGCAAGGACTTTATCACCATCTACTATGGCGAGGATATTCAGGAAAAGCATGCCCAAAAGGCTGCCGATCTGTTCCAGGAAGTCTGTCCTGACGCAGATGTGAATCTGCTGCGGGGCGGCCAGCCGGTGTATTATTATCTGATCTCTGCGGAATAAGCTTCCGTAATAAAGGCGTACTGCAGGGTATCCTGCAGTACGCCTTATTTCATTGTCGAAAATTGTCTAAGGAGAGGGATAGAGCATGAAAAAATACTGGCATAAGGTAATGAAAGCAGTACGGCATTTTGCCGGTCTGCGAATTTCTGTGTATGCCTCTCATGCCAGCTTTTTTATTGTGCTTTCCGTGTTCCCCAGCTTGGTGCTGCTGGTGAGTTTGCTGCGCTATACTGGCGTGGAAGTGGAGAACCTGACGGAACTGCTCCACGGCATTATTCCGGTGGCATTGATGCCCGCTGCCCAGCGGCTGATCACCACCACCTACCAAAGCACCACCGGCACATTGATTTCTATATCTGCGCTGACGGCGCTTTGGTCTGCCAGCCGGGGGATTCACGGCTTGACCACCGGACTGAATTCTATTTACGGGGTGCAGGAGAACAGGGGTTATCTGCGGACACGGCTGGTAAGCGTACTGTATACTTTTGCGTTTTTGCTGATGCTGCTGCTGACTTTGGGACTGCAAGTGTTCGGCTCGGGCATTCTCGGTTGGCTGCCGCTGGAACAAAGTCCGCTGTTACGGTTGCTGGAGGGCATATTGGAGCAGCGTTTTTTTCTGCTGCTGCTTTTGCAGACTGCGCTGTTTACCGCTATGTTTATGGTGCTGCCAAACAAGCACAATGCCCTGGGCGACTCCTTTCCGGGGGCGGTGCTGGCATCGGTTTGCTGGCTGGTGTTCTCTGAACTGTATTCGGTGTATGTAGAGAATTTTGCAGGTCTTTCCAATGTTTTTGGCTCTGTTTACGCTGTAGCATTGAGCATGCTGTGGCTGTATTGCTGCATTTGCATCGTGTTTTACGGCGGCGCATTGAATCACTGGCTGATGCATGCAGAAGAAAAATAATTTGTGTTTACGACTTGTTCACATACACAATGTATGATATAGTCAGAAAAAGGAAGGAGGGTGCGTATGTTTGGTTATGTAATGGCGAATCTGTCGGAACTGGATAAGACGGCTCGGCGGCGCTATAGCGCAGTTTATTGCGGTGTTTGCAGAAACATTCGCACCTGCGCAGGTAACTGCGCTCGTCTGGGACTCAGTTACGATATGGCATTTCTGGCGCTGCTACTGATGAGCTTATACGAGCCTGAGGAGCAAGGCGGCAAGCGTGCCTGCATGCTCCATCCCTGCCGAGATTGGACAGATAATGCCTATATTCAATATGCTGCGGATATGAATGTGGCGCTGGCATATTATAACTGCATGGATGACTACGCAGATGACCGCAAGCTTATGGCGAAGAAAATGGCAGGTGTTTTTGAGAAAGCGCTGCCGGATATTCGCAGCCGTTATCCCCGCCAGTGCGAAAAAATCCAGCAATGTATTACCCGTCTAAACGAACTAGAAAAAGCAAGTTGCTCCAACCCGGATGAGGTTGCCGGCTGCTTTGGTGAGCTGATGGGCGAATTGCTGGTCTATGAAGAGGACATGTGGGCGGATACCCTGCGAAAGCTGGGTGCGGCGCTGGGCAGATATATTTACTTAGCAGATGCGGCGGTGGACTATGGCAAGGATCGCCGCAAGGGCAGTTACAACCCCTATATCGCCATGGGCATGCAAGCCGATTGGCAGACTTGGGAGCAGTATTTGGTGCTGGCGCTGGGCCGCTGCACAGATTATTATGAACGACTGCCGTTGGTGCAGGACAAAAAGTTGCTGGACAATATCCTTTACAGTGGTATATGGGTGGAGTACAGAAGACGGCAAGGGAGAAAAACCGATGATCGATGATCCTTACAAGGTGCTTGGGGTCAGTCCCAACGCAACCGATGATGAAATAAAGCAAGCCTACCGACGGCTGGCAAAGCAGTATCACCCCGACCGGAATCCCAACGATCCGGTAGCGGCGAAAAAGATGCAGGAAGTCAACGCCGCCTATGAGCAGATCAAAAATCCTGATGCATATAAGCGTCCGGGCGGCGGTTACGGTGGCGGACAGAGCTACGGCGGCTATGGTTATGACCCCTTTGGTGGCTGGCAGCAGCGGACATATTCCTCCGGCGACCAGTATCAGCAGGCGGCGTATCAGTATATTATGTACGGCCGCTATGCCGAGGCACTGAACATTCTAAACAATGCCACCGAGAAAAATGCCCGTTGGTACTATCTGTCTGCTCTTGCCAATGACGGATTGGGCAATCAGGTCACGGCGCTGGAGCATATTCGCCGGGCAGTGAGTATGGAGCCGGACAACATGGAATACCTGCAGGCACTGGAGGATATCCAAAATGGCGGCGCAGCGTATCGCCGGCAGGCAGGCGGCTTCCGTGGCTTCCAATTCCGGGGCGGTTTGTGGCAGCTTTGCCTGTGCTGGGCGGCGCAGCTTTTCTGTTGCCGTGGCGGTGTTTTTTGCTGTTGACAAGCCGATATAGAAGTGCTACAATGCATTTGACAACCAGATACGGATTCCGTGGCAGACAGTGCGCATGGCGCTGACTGCTGAACAAGATAACCGGGTGTGATTCCCGGACGGTACCGCCGCTGTAAGTGCTGAAAAGCTGCGTTTGGTGAAAACCGGTCACTGGAAGTAATTCCGGGAAGGCTGCGTAGCTTTGCAGGGGAACTGCAACCGCCCTATAGGCACAAGTCAGAAGACCTACGGAATTTGGATTCTCCGCCTCCTGCGTGTTATGGGAGGTGCGTTTGTCGCAGAAAAACGGCTGCGGCACCCTTTCTTGGGTGCCGCGCATTTTTATTTTTCAGGAGGTTTTATTATGAAAAAATTATTAGCTATTTTGCTCGCTGTAGCCTTGGTTTTAAGCCTTACCGCTTGCGGCGCAGCCAAGAATGATGAAAGCACCGGCGCAAATGAAAAGTCCTTTACAGTTACCGTTGTACACGCAGACGGCAGTTCCAAGGATTTTACCTACACTACGGATGCTGCCAAGCTGGGCGATTATTTGGAGAGCCAGGATCTGATCGATTCTGAAGGCGCAGATTCCGGTATGTTCCACACTGTAGACGGTGAGAAAGCGGACTGGAATGTAAACCAGAGCTATTGGGCGCTGTATATCGGCGAGGAGTACGCAATGCAGGGTATCTATGATACACCCATTGACGACGGCGCAGTCTATAAGCTGGTGTACACCATTGGATAACAAAAAGATCACCTTGCGGCAGATCGCTTTATTTGGTGTGCTGGGAGCATTGACTTTCGGCGCCAAGGTTGCAATGAGCGCGCTGCCCAACATCGAGCCGGTATCACTGATGGTGATGCTGTTTGCGGTGATATTCGGCTGGAAATGTCTGTACCCCATCTATCTGTATGTACTGATGGAAGTGATGCTGTATGGCATCAATCTGTGGAATATCAATTATCTGTATGTGTGGACGCTGCTGGCGCTGGCGGCCATGGCTATGAAACGGCTGCAGCACCCTCTGTGGTGGGCGCTGCTTTCCGGCGTATTCGGTTTGGCATTCGGTCTGTTGTGCAGTCCGGTGTATGCGGCAATCGGCGGCTGGGATTATGCACTGCGCTGGTGGCTGTCCGGTATCGCTTTTGATATCCCCCATGCCATTGGTAATTTTGTGATCGCGCTGGTGCTGTTTGTGCCGCTGCGAAAACTGTTGACCCGATTGTACGAAAAAATGAATCACTAAAAAAGAAAGTCACCTGAAGAAACTCAGGTGACTTTTTTATTAGAATTGATACCCGGCATTTAATAGACGATCTAAAGCGTTATTTGCTTCGTCATCAGAGAACAGGGCAGTAAATTTCTTTTTTACCGCCAGCGCTTCCAGACTCAGATCCAGCCGACCTTTGTCTGCCAGCTGCCAGAAGCCGTCGCTTTCCTTATGTCCGGAAAGACACCGCCGGGCGGCGGTCATATCCGCAACCGGGCGAATACGGACACCCAGCTTGTCAGCCTCTGTCCGGGCGGCATCCACTGCCCTGAGAAATTTTTCGTCCATTTACTTCTCCAGAATCACGGCGCCGTTGTTCTTCGCCAAACCGGCGCGGATGGCAGCGGCAGCTTCCGCGACTGTAACAGTGACTTGCTCGCCGGAGCGCATATCTTTCACAGAGCATTTGCCGGCGGCCAGCTCGTCCTCGCCCAGCAATACAGCGTAGGGGACACCCAGCTTATCAGCGTAGCTCATTTTCTGCTTAAACTTCTTCTGCTCGCCATACAGCTGTACCCGGATGCCATTTTCCCGGAGGCTCTCTGCCAGGGAAATGGCAGCGGCGGTGTTTTCGGTCATAGGCAGCACCAGCACGTCTGCCGGGGCGCTGGAAATATCGGGGTTCAGCAGTCCCTGCTCGTCCAGAACATAAAAAAGACGGGTCAGGCCGATGGAGATACCCACACCGGGCAGCTCCTTTTCGGTGTAGTAACCGGCCAGGTTGTCGTAACGACCACCGGAGCAGACAGAGCCGATCTCCGGATGATCCAGCAGGGTGGTTTCGTAGACGGTGCCGGTGTAGTAGTCCAGACCTCTTGCGATGGTCAGATCAACGGCGAAGTTGCTCTCTGGTACACCGAAAGCGGAAAGGTTTGCGGTAACGGCTTTCAGCTCCTCCAGACCTTTATCGAAAATCTCGTTGCGGCCGGCATAACCCTCCAGGGCAGCCAGAACTTCAGCGTTGGTGCCGGTGATGGCGATAAACTTCAGGATCTCGTCAGCCTGCTCGCCGGACAGAGCGCAGTCCTCCATCAGAATGGTACGCACTTTCTCAGCGCCGATCTTATCCAGCTTGTCCACGGTGCGCATAATGTCACCGCTCTTTTCGCTCAGACCCTGCATAGCATAGAAACCATTGAGGATCTTGCGGTTGTTCACCCGAATCTGGAAACGCTGCAGACCGAAGCCACGGAACACCTTGTAGATGATCGCCGGGATCTCTGCCTCGTTCAGCACGTCCAGCTTGCCGTCGCCGATAATATCGATGTCCGCCTGATAGAACTCACGGAAACGACCACGCTGGGCGCGTTCGCCACGGTAGACCTTGCTGATCTGATATCGGCGGAAAGGAAATGCCAGCTCGTTATAGTGCAGCGCCACATACTTGGCAAGGGGAACAGTCAGGTCAAAACGCAGTGCCAGATCGTGATCGCCTTTCTGAAAACGGTAGATCTGCTTTTCTGTCTCGCCGCCGCCCTTTGCCAGCAGGATCTGTGCGTCCTCGATAGCAGGGGTGTCCAGGGGGGAGAAACCGTAAAGGCTGTAGGTGTCCCGGAGGATCTGTACCATTTTTTCAAAGGTCTGCTGCTTTTGGGGCAGCAGCTCCATAAAGCCGGACAGTGTCCGGGGTTTGATTCTTTCCATAAGAACGGTCCTTTCGTAAATCATTCCCCGCCGGGGCGAGGAATGAGGGGAATGTTACAGTTGAAACTTGGGCTTGTGCAGCATCTCACGCCAGTCGAGGTCGCCACGCTGCAGACCCATGATCGCCATTTCTGCGCTTGCTAGATTGGTTGCGATGGGCACATTCTGCTTGTCGCAGTGACGAATGGTGTCCATCATCTGGCTGTCATCCCAGGGGTCGGTGGTGTTGGGGTCAGTGAACAGCAGCACCAAGTCGATCTCGTTGTAGGCGATTCGGGCATTGATCTGCTGATGACCGCCCTGCTTGTGAGAAAGCAGCAATGTGATGGGCAGGCCGGTGTTGTCTGCGATCAGACGACCGGTGGTGGCGGTGGCAAACAGGTTATGCTTGACCAGTACGCTTTTATATGCAGTGCAGAACTGAACCATCAGTTCTTTCTTTTTGTCATGAGCTAAAAACGCAATATTCACAAAAAGTCACTCCTATCGTTTAATGGCGTGGAGAATGGGAACGGAAAAGCCTAACAATCTCCGGGCAATACGCTTGCAGGCGGCAGCAGCGCCCTTGCGGGTGTAACCCAGCAGCGGCTGGGAAAAAGCTGCGGCAAGAACCACATTCTGATCCTCCGGCACAATGCCAAGCAGGGGCAGACCGGCACGATCCATCACATCATCTACCGTCAAGCCCATGGTCTTTGCTAGCTGAGGGCTGATCCGGTTGACAATGAGTCGCACATTTTTCTTGCCCATCAGTTCCAGCGCATCGGCGGCCTGCCGTGCGTCCCGAATGGCGGCAGGATCAGGTCCGGTAACCAAAATCACACGGTCTGCGGTCTTGGCAGCCAGCCGGAAGCCGGCCTCAATACCAGCCGGGGCATCCAGAAAAATGTAATGATATTGACTGCGCGCTTTGTCCAGCATCCGGGCAAAGGAAAGCTGATCGATATCCTCTGCGGCGCAGGCGATGGGCGCAGTCAAAAAATGCAGATTGGGATAAACCGGGTGCTGGGTGGCCATATCCATGCTGTAATCGCCCCGGCACACATCCAAAAAGGAAATAGCGCCCACTTGGGAAAGACCCAAAGCGATGTCCAGATTCCGAAGTCCCACATCGCAGTCGATACACAGCACTTTTTGCCCCAGCTGGGAAAGCGCAACGGCAATACCGGCGCAAACCGATGTCTTACCGGTGCCGCCCTTGCCGGACAACACGGCGATCAATTCGCCCATAAAAAGCCGCCTCCTTCCCATTTTTACCAATATGCTTTCATTATAAAGGAAAAACGCACAAAACGCAAGTCCAAAACCGCTGATTTTGTAAGGTTTTTTATCCAAAATGACGAAAAATCACCGCCCCTATTGCATGCCCTGCGAGGGGCAAATTATTGGTTTTAGATTGTCCCAAAGCGCCATAAACAGGAATTTACAAAACATTTACGAAATTTTCCATAAAAAAGTGCAAATAACACTTGCTTTTTCTATGTCTGTGGGTTATGATATAGCCGTTAGCACTCAAAAGGTCAGAGTGCTAACAACTGCGAATGACATAAATGATATAAATAACCATAATGGAGGTAATGATATGAAACTCAGACCCACAGCAGACAACCTGGTGCTGAAGCAGACCGAGGCAGAGGAGACCACCTCTTCCGGCATTATTCTGGCAGCTGCCACCAAGGAAAAGCCTGCTATCTACGAAGTGATGTCCGCAGGTCCTGACGTGAAGGAAATCAAGGCTGGCGATAAGGTCGTGGTCGGCAACTTCACCGGCAGCGAGATCAAGCTGGACGGCGTAGAGTATAAGTTTGTGAAGCTGGAAGATGTTCTGGCTGTTGTCACCGATTAAGGAGGATTTTGAAACATGGCAAAATTGATCGTTTACGGCGAGGAAGCTCGCAAGAAGCTGCAAGCTGGTATTGATAAGCTGGCAGACACCGTTAAGGTTACCATCGGCCCCAAGGGTCGAAACGTAGTGCTGGGCAGAAAGTTCGGCGCACCCTTGGTCACTAACGACGGCGTGACTATCGCAAAGGAAGTAGAGTTGGAAGATCCCTTTGAGAATATGGGCGCTCAGCTGATTCGTGAAGTGGCTACCAAGACCAACGATGTAGCCGGTGACGGTACTACCACCGCTACCGTGCTGGCCCAGGCGATCACCCGTGAGGGTCTTAAGAACCTGGCATCCGGCGCAAACCCCATGGTTATGCGCAAGGGCATTGAGAAGGCAGTGGAAGCTGCGGTTGCCGCAATCAAGGAACACTCCGTTCCCGTTAACGGCCCTGAGGATATTGCCCGTGTTGGTACTGTTTCCTCCGGCGATGCCTCTGTAGGCGCGCTGATCGCTGAGGCTATGGAAAAGGTAGGCACCGAGGGTGTTATCACCATCGAGGAGTCCAAGACCGCAGAGACCGGTCTGGAGGTTGTAGAGGGTATGCAGTTCGATCGTGGCTACATCTCCCCCTACATGGTCACCGATACCGACAAGATGGAAGCCGTGCTGGACGATGCTGTAGTGCTGATCACCGATAAGAAGATCGCATCCATTCAGGAGATTCTGCCCGTGCTGGAGCCCGTTGTGAAGTCCGGCAAGAAAATGATGATCATTGCTGAGGATGTGGAGGGCGATGCCCTGGCTACCTTGCTGGTCAACCGTCTGCGTGGCAACTTCAACTGCGTCTGCGTCAAGGCTCCCGGCTTTGGCGACCGCCGCAAGGAAATGCTGCAGGATATTGCCATCCTCACCGGCGGTACTGTGATCTCCAGCCAGCTGAACATGGAGCTGACCGAGGCAACTATGGCTGACCTGGGTCGTGCCCGTCAGATCGTTGTTACCAAGGACAATACCACCATCGTAGACGGCGCAGGCGATGCCGAGGCTATCAAGGCTCGCGCACAGCAGATCCGCGCTGCTATCGCAACTACCACCTCTGACTATGACCGTGAGAAGCTGCAGGAGCGGTTGGCGAAGCTGGCTGGCGGCGTTGCAGTCATCAAGGTCGGCGCACAGACTGAGGTCGCTATGAAAGAGCAGAAGCTCCGCGTTGAGGATGCGCTGAACGCAACCCGTGCGGCTGTGGAGGAAGGCATCGTTGCCGGCGGCGGTACTGCGCAGGTCAATGCCATCGCAGCAGTTGAAAAGCTGATCGCTAAGCTGCAGGGTGACGAGAAGACCGGTGCGAAGATCATCGCCACCGCCCTGCAGGCACCCATCCGTCAGATCGCAGAAAATGCCGGTGTTGACGGCAGCGTGGTCTTTGAGAAGATCAAAAATTCCAAGAAGATCGGTTTTGGCTACAACGCTTACACCGAGCAGTATGTGGATATGATCTCTGCCGGCATTGTTGACCCCACCAAGGTCACCCGCTCCTCTTTGGAGAATGCCGCATCTATCGCATCCAGCGTGCTGACCACCGAATCTCTGGTGGCAGATAAGCCCAGTCCCGAGGCAGACGCAGCTGCTATGGCTGCTGCAGCCCAGGGTGGCATGTACTAAGAAAACAAACAAACCCCCGAGGAGTGATCCTCGGGGGTTTTGTTTTTTATTCGGTGGTCACACCGGGTAGTACCACTTCCGATGCGTCCTCTACGTTGCTGGAAATCAGCTTTTTGGGACACACGGTAGCGCACAGACCGCAGCCGACGCACTTGCTATAGTCGATGACAGCCAGGTTATGATCCACATGGATGGCATCGTGGGGGCAGATCTTGGTGCACAGACCGCAGCCGATACAACCCTGTGTACAACCACGGGTAGTAACGGCACCCTTGGCATGGGAGCTGCAGGCGATGACCACATGACGGTCATATTCTACCGGTACGATCAGCTTCCGGGGGCAGGCGGCGGCGCAGCTCATACAACCGACGCACTTTTCCTTGTCAACCACGGCAACGCCGTCAACCACGGAAATGGCATCATACTTACAAGCCTTGACACAGTTGCCGTAGCCCAGACAGCCGAACTTACAGACAGTAGGGCCGTTGCCGGCAACCTTGGAAGCGGCAACACAATCGGAAAGACCTTCATAGTTGCCTTTCATCTTCACGCCCAGTTCTTTACCCTCGGCGGTAACACCTTTACGACCGGAGCAGCGTACCAGCGCCACTTTCCGGGTCATCGCTTCGGCTTTGACACCCATGATCCGGGACATTTCCTGCACACAGGCATTGCCGCCGGAGGCGCACAGACCGATGGGAGCTTCCCCGTTGAGAACTGCCTCAGCATAGCCGCCGCAGCCGGCATAGCCGCAGCCGCCGCAGTTGGCGCCGGGCAATGCTTCGTTCAGCTGATCCAGCCGGGGATCGGTTTCTACATAAAATACTTTAGAGGCTGCGCCCAGCACCAAGCCGAACACCAGACCCAAACCGCCGAGAATGGCGATGGCAATGATAATTTCCATAACTGCGCCCTCCTCAGAAAATTTTCAGACCGCTAAAGCCCATAAATGCCAAGGCGATCAGACCGGCGCTGATCAGCGCCAAGGGATAGCCTTTGAAGCTTTCGGGGCAGTTGGTCTTGTCTACACGCTCACGGACAGAGGCAAACAGAACGATTGCCAGGGTGAAACCCAGACCGCCGCAAGCACCGTTGAACACGCTCTGCAAGAAGTCATAACCCTCTTGCACATTCACCAGCGCAACGCCCAACACAGCGCAGTTGGTGGTGATCAGGGGCAGGAAAATGCCCAGAGCCTTATACAGGGCAGGAACACTCTTTTTCAGGAACATTTCCACCACCTGCACGATGGAGGCGATGACCAGAATGAAAGCCACGGCCTGCATATAGGCAAGACCCAGGGGCTGCAGCACAAAAGCGTCGATTGCCCAGCAGGCGGCAGAAGCCAGCGCCATAACGAAGGTAACTGCCATACCCATACCCAGTGCGGTATCGGTCTTTTTGGAAACGCCCATAAAGGGGCAAATGCCGTAGAACTTAACCAGAATGAAGTTTTCCGTCAGAATGGCAGAAAGGAGGATTCCTAAAAGTGATTGCATGTAAGCCATTATTTAGCGCCCTCCTTTTCCTTGCTTTCCAGCTTTTTCATCAGCCACTGGCTGCCGGCGATCAGGAAACCCAGGGTGAGGAAGCCACCCACAGGCATGACCATCTGCATAGCCGGATAGCCTTCAGCGATGATCCGGATACCCTCGCCGCCGTTTAGGATACCGCCGCCGAAAGTGCCGGAACCTAACAGTTCGCGGATAATACACATAATGCACAGTGCCACAGTGTAGCCGATGCCCTGGAACAGACCGTCCAAGGTGGATGCCCACACGGTGTTCTTGGAAGCGAATGCTTCGGCTCTGCCCAAAATGATACAGTTCACAACGATCAGCGGGATAAACACACCCAGGCTCTCTGCCAGCGCCGGCAAGAATGCCTGCAGGCACAGATCCACGATGGTAACGAAACCGGCGATAATTACGATATACGCAGCAATACGCACCTGAGAGGGAATCACATGGCGCAGAGCGGAGATCAGCACATTGGAGCAGATCAGAATGATAGTTACGGAAATGCCCATACCGATGCCGTTAAACAGGCTGGTAGTAATGGCGAGGGTAGAACACATACCCAGAAGCTGAACCAAAACCGGGTTTTTGGTCAGCAGGCCTTCTAAAAATTGTTTCTTCATATTGCCTGCCTCCTTAACCCATGTTCTTCACACATTCCACTGCTGCATTCACACCGGAGGTGACAGCCTTGGAAGTGATGGTTGCACTGGTAATTGCTTCGATATTTTCGCCTACGGTGAAAGGCGCATCATTTTCAGAGAACTGCACCCGGAAAGCGTTGCCCTTTGCATTGTCTGCTGCGGCAGTGTCGCCCAGACCGGCGGTTTCAGCATGGGAGATCACATCGATACCCAGCACCTTGCCGTCATTGGCAACACCCACCATAACCACGACCTGTCCGCCGAAGCCGGAGGGTGCGACCTGCACAGCGTAGCCGGCTTCAGACTGCCATACCTTTTGCACCAGTCCGGTGTCGTCGGTGAAGCTTTCCAGCTCCTTGCTTTCGCCGGGCAGCACTGCAGCAATGGCATCTGCAGTTTTTTGCGCTTTCAGCGCAGCGATTTTCGGTGCGGTGACAGCGTTGATGCCAGCGAGGGCAGCTGCAACCACAGCGGTAATCAGAAACAGGGTCAGAGTCAGCCGCAAAATAGAATTTTTCATTTCACAGCCTCCTTTTTCGGTGCGCCGAACTTCACGGGTCTACCCAGTTTGTCCAACAGCACCACGCAGCAGTTCATCACTAGGATCGCATAGGAAACGCCCTCGGGATAACCGCCGAAGTAACGAATGACGACGGTGATCACACCGCAGCCAATACCAAAAATGATCTGACCCAGCTTGGTCACGGGAGAGGTGACATAGTCGGTAGCCATAAAGATGGCACCCAGCATCAGACCGCCGGAAAGCAGCTGGCTTGCCATCCACATCACCCGGTCATTGCCCTGGGGGAACAGGAAGGTCAGCAGGGCAACCGTACCGATAAAGGCAACGGGAATCCGGGCAGAGATCACCTTGCGCAGCAGCAGATAGCCGAAGCCGATGAGCAGCAGCAGTGCGCTGGTTTCGCCCAAAGAGCCGCCAATATTGCCCAGGAACATATCCATCAGGCTGCTTTCGGGCAGAGCGCCCTGGTGCATAGTGCCCATAGGTGTTGCGCCGGTAACGACATCCACAGTGGACCACAGACCGGCAGCGTTTTCAAAGCCGGGCTTGACCCAGGTGTTCATAATGGCGGGCCAGCTAAACAAGAAAGCTCTGGCTGCCAGCGCCGGGTTGACAAAGTTCTTACCGATGCCGCCAAACAGTTGCTTAACCACCACAATGGCGAAGAAGTCGCCGATGATGATACACCAATAAGGAATGGTTACCGGACAGACAAAGGCGATGAGCATGCCGGTAACCATGGCAGACATGTCATAAGCCTTGCAGTTGCGCTTGGTCAGCTTGCACCAAGCCCACTCAAAGAACACGCAGGCAGCCATGCTCACCAGTGTTACCAGCAGCGCCCGGAAGCCGAAAAAGAAAATGCTTCCGATCAGCGCCGGTGTCAGAGCGATGAGCACATCCCGCATAATGGTCTTGGTGGAAACCGGGGAATGGGCATGAGGGGAGCTGGAAATGGTCAGCTCATAATAATATTTCATCTGTGCCATATCCTGCCCTCCTTACTTGCCTGCGGGAGCGGCAGCTTTGGTCTGCGCATCCCGGATATGCTGTTTGGCGGTGCGGAAACTCTGCACCAAGGGGATACCTGCGGGGCAGGTATAGGCGCAGCAGCCACACTCGATACAGTCCATGGTGTTGATGGCGGTCATTTCGCCGGCATCACCGCTCTGGAATGCCTGATACATCATCAGGGGCATCAGCTTCATGGGGCAAGCGTCGATACACTTGCCGCAGCGGATACACTGGGGATCCTCAATGCAGAAGCGGTTGCCTGCGCCCAGCACGGTTACGGCATTGGTGCCTTTGATCACCGGAGCGGACAAGTCATACAGCGCAGCGCCCATCATGGGGCCGCCGGAGAGAACCTTGTAGGGGTTCTCACGCTGACCCACCGCATCCAGCAGCAGCTGGAAGGGTGTACCCACCGGCACGATCAGGTTCTTGGGCTCCATCACCACGTCGCCGGAAACCGTCACGATCCGGCGGATCAGGGGCATGCCCAGATATACCGCATCATGGATCGCCTTGCAGGTGGCAGCGTTGAATACTGCGCAGCCTACAGCGGCAGGCAGACCGCCGGAGGGAACTTCCCGGTCGGTGACGGCTTTGATCAGCTGCTTTTCTGCGCCTTGGGGATACTTGGCAGGCAGAATATCCAGCACGATGCCGTCCTTGGGGTCTAATTCCCACTGCAGCGCCTTGGCGGCGGCAGGTTTGTTGTTTTCCATAGCGATATGTGCGCAGTTCAGACCCAAAACTTTCATAATGATCTTCAGACCCAAGATCATTTCTTTGGGGAACTCCTGACACAGACGGTCGTCTGCTACGATGTACGGTTCACACTCGGATACATTAACAATAATGGTATCTACCTTACCAAGACCGGAGGAGAGCTTTACATGGGTGGGGAATGTTGCGCCGCCCATACCTACGATACCGGCATCATGAATGATCGCCATCAGTTCCTCGCCGGAAAGGGCGTCAACCGCCTCCTGCGTCCGGGGGGCAATATCCGGGCAGAGGGTGTCCAGATGGTCGTTTTCGATCACCACGCTCATCACCGCAGTGCCGTTGGTGTGGGGACGGGGTTCTACAGCCTTGACAGTACCGGACACCGGGGCATGTACGGGAACGCACAGACCCTCATTATCGCCGATATTCTGTCCCACAGTCACCGCATCACCCTTTTTTACCAAAGGCTTGCAGGGCGCACCGATATGCTGGGACATGGGGATCACCAGCAGGTCAGGGGCAGGGAATTCCTGCACTGCCGCAGCCTCGGCATAGTGCTTATTTTCCTTGGGGTGGATGCCGCCAAAGAAAGAAAATGCCATAACTATCACCTCGAAATAAAAATGCTTTAGTAATTCTATACCATTAAAATGAATTTGTCTAGTTATTTTGATAATTCTTTACGAAATACCTGATATTTTTCCCGATGGGACAACAATCTGCATGGGGACAACTGTCGTAAAGGCAGTCGACTTCGGTAAGGTTCTCGTCCTCTGCAACCACACAAACGGTTCTTGCGCCGTCAGACTGACGGCAGTAACCGCTGAAAAAGGCTTCTCGTTCCATTCAGACACCCTCCATTCGCCACTGCATAGGCGCCACAGACTGTCCACCAGACAAAGACCAGGGGGCGTCTGATAGGTTTACATAAATCTTGATAGCTTGATCTTTCCACTGCCGGGCCATACCGATTTTGCCACCCTCGGAAGAGAAAAATGTTAGTTCGCCCAGCCGTAATGCAGGGTTGGATTTACGGAGCATGCCCAGCGTTTTGAAGTGCTGCACAAGCTGCAGATCTTCCTTGCCCCAAGGGTAGGTACGGCGGTTAAAGGGGTCTTTTCCGCCCTCCATGCCCGCCTCGTCGCCGTAGTAAATGCTGGGACAGCCGGGCAGTGCAAATTGTAAAACAGTGGCGATTTTCAACCGCTTTTTGCCCAGTTCCAGCTGCTCCGGCGACAGTTTCCGGGTCGCCAATGCAGCCCGGTCGCCCTCGAAATCGTCCACCAAAGCGGTCAGAATTCTGGGGGTATCGTGAGTGCCTAAAAGGTTCATATTGCACAGCGCAACCTGCCGGGGATAGTTCTCCAAAATGGTCATCACCGTATTTTTGAACTGCCTGCCGTCATCCCGACCCCACAAAAGGTCTAAAATAGCGGTGCGGAAGGGATAGTTCATCACGCTGTCCAGTTCTCCGTCCACAAAGTACCGCCGACGTACATCGTAGGCGATCTTATTGGAGGCATCCTCCCATACTTCGCCCATTAAAATTGCGTCCGGGCGGATGGTGCGGATGCGATTTTTCAGCTTCAAAATAAAGTTGTCCGGCAGCTCGTCTGCCACATCCAGACGAAAACCGTCTGCGCCCAACTGCAGCCAGTGGGTCATCACCGAGCAGATAAAATCCTGCAGGTTCGGCTGGTTTTTGTCCAGCGTAGGCAGGGTTTCAAAGCCCCACCAGCTTTCGTATTTGTCCGGATATTCCTTGAAAAGATACCAGTCCCGATAGGGAGAATCCGGGTCAGAATAAGCGCCGCCGCCGAAGTGATTTTCTTTATCAAAATATACACTATCCGAGCCGGTGTGAGAATAAACACCGTCCAAAATCACCCGGATATTTCGTCGGTGAGCGGCATCACAGAGGGCAGAAAAGTCCTCCAAAGTACCCAGCATGGGGTCGGGTTTTAAGTAGTCTGCAGTGTCATATCGATGGCTGGAAAATGCCTTGGAAATGGGGTTCAGATAGAGGATATCTACCCCCATTTCTGCCAAAAAATCCAGCTTGTCCATGATGCCCCGGAAGTTGCCGCCAAAGAAGTCGTTGTTGAGGATTTTGCCCTGTGAATTTGGCCGCCAATCCACCTCTTCGTCCCAGCTTTCGTGGAGCAAATAAGGGGTCATTTTCTGCGTCAGATCGCACATTCCCGCCCGGCAAAAACGGTCGGGAAATACCTGATAGATCACAGCGCCTTTTGCCCAGTCCGGAACGGAAAAACCGTTGGGAATACAGGAGATTTGCCAGCAGTCCCCAGCTTCCATGTTGGTATCGTCGCCTTGCTTAAACAGCCGGAAAGTGCCGGTGTGACCGGTGATTTTAAAGTAATAAAAATACAGTCCCGGCTCGTCCAGGATCAGGGTGCATTTCCAATCATCGTACGCACCTTCTTGCCGGTCAAAAACAAAGGGAAATTCTCTTAAAAATTCCCCATTTTCCGCTGTCAAAACTACAGAAACTGCCCGTGTTTCCACGGTGCAAGGAATGGCGATTTTCAAGCTGCATTCCTGCCCGGGAACCAGGCATCCAAAGGGGTCTTTGTATTCAGTTTTTTTGGAGTCAAACAGAATCCGCATAGGTACTCCTTAAGGAACGGGGACGATATATCGTCCCCGTTCAATTTTACATTTGTGTCCGCATTTTTTGGAACAGCGCCATATACTTCTGCGCAGGTACATCCCAGCTGAAGTCCTGCTCCATATCCCGCTTTTGCAGCGCCCGGAAACCCTCCCGATAGAATCGGTACAGACCCAGACAACGATCCAGCGCGCCGAAGAAATCGTCGGCGTTGTAGCTTTGGAATGTAAAGCCCAAACCCTCGCTGCCGTTGTCGGTGGCGGAGGGGACGGTGTCCCGCAAACCGCCGGTGGCATGCACTACCGGAACAGTGCCGTAGCGCATAGCGTTCATCTGACTCAAGCCGCAAGGCTCAGACTTGCTGGGCATAAGGTAGATGTCGCCGCCGGCATAGATCCGTGCCGCCAGCGCCAAATCGAAAGTGATTTTGGCAGCCGCTTTGCCGGGAAATTCTCTTTCCAGCTGGCGGAAAAATTCCTCGTATTTACTCTCACCCGTACCCAGGATCAAAAGCTGACAATCCTGCTCCCACAACAGCTTTCTTGCGATGTGGCACAGTAAGTCCAGACCCTTGTGACCTGCCAGCCGGGTGACCATGACCATCAGCGGCACATCCGGCTTTTCGGGCAGACCTACCTCTTTCTGCAGAGCGGCCTTGCAAGCGGCTTTGCCCTCAACAAAGGTGTTTGCATCGTAATGCGCCGGCAGCGCCGGGTCACGCATGGGGTCAAAGGTGTTGGTGTCGATGCCATTGGTGATGCCGGTGAGCTTCCAGCCGGCAGCGCCCAGCACATTTTCCAGTCCGTGGGCATAATAGGGGTCCATCAGCTCCCGGGCATAGCTCTCGGAAACGGTTGTGACCAAATGGGCGGTTTCGATAGCGCCCTTCATCACATTCACCGCACCGTTCAAGTCCAGACACGCCCGGTATTCATAGGGCAGCGCCAGCACATCGTCGAAAAATGCCGGCTGCGCCCAGCCCTGATATTCCACATTGTGGATGGTGAACATACACTTTGTGCCGGGGAACAGCGGATGATACTGAGATGCCAAAAATGTGGGCACTAACGCAGTCTGCCAGTCGTTGCACTGGATCACATCCGGGATAAAGTCCAGCGCCACCAGCGCATCCAGACAAGCCTTGGAGAAGTATGCAAACCGCTCTCCGTCGTCGCCGTGACCGTAAATTGCGCCGTCCCGCTCGCCGAAATACTGCAGATTGTCGATAAAATACACCTGCACCCCGTCGGGGCGGTTTTTCAGCTTCAGGATGCCGGCATATTGCTGCCGCCAACCCAGCGAAACGTAAAATTGCTTAACCAGCTCCACTTCATAAGCCGGATTGTCCTTGATTTTCTTGTAATAGGGCAGCAAAAGCACCACTTCGTTGCCCTCGATTCGGGAGAGCGCCGCAGGCAGCGCCTCCATCACGTCGCCCAAGCCGCCGGATTTTGCGTAAGGCGCGCCCTCGGAGGCAAGCAGAGCGATTCTCATACCACTTCACCTCGTTTAACGATCACGGGATTGGTGGGTGTACCCATCAGCTGCGTGCCGGGGCGCACCACCACATCCTTGTCCAAAATCACATACTTGAGCTTGCAGTCCTTGCCGATGACGGTGTCATTCATGATCACACAGCTGTCAATTTCAGCGCCCTCGCTCACAGTGACCTGCCGGAACAGCACGGAATTTTTGACCTGACCCTCCAAGAAACAGCCGTCTGCCACAGAGCAGTTGTCCACGGCACAGTTCTCGCCGTAGTAGCTGGGCACACGGTCACGCACCTTAGTGTAAACCGGGTGGCAATCCACAAACAGGGCATCCCGCACAGCCTTTTGGGTCAGGGACAGGGAGTTCTGGAAATATTCCTCCAGCGACTCGTTGTACAGCGCCAAGCCGTCGTATTGATAAACATTCACAGACACTTCGCCTTTCTGCCAGCCACCCAGCACCAGATCCCGGTCCATGTGGTAGCGGTTGTGGGCGATATGCTCTTTTACCTGCTGTGCCAGCCACTTTTTCCGCAAAACGAAAATGTCCATAGACGCTTCGTAGTCAGCGGGGGCGGCATAGTCGGCGGTGATGTCGGTGATATTGCCGGCTTCGTCCAGCTTCAGCGCCAGGTCCACCACCCGCTCACCGTTGGTGATACCGGCCTTTGTGACTACGGTCACATCCTTGCCGCTTTCGATGTGGGCGGCAAGAACTTTGTTCAGGTCAATGCTGCACACCACGGCAGAGTCGATCATAATGACATATTCGTCCTCCTGACCGAACTCCAAAAATGTCATCGCCGCATGGAGCGACTCCAATTTACCCCGGTAATTGCCGGTGGTGGAGGTGGCAAAGGGTGTCAGATATTCCAGACCGCCCTCTTCCATTTCCAAACCCCATTCCTCGCCGGAGCCCACATGATTCATAAGGCTCTGATAGCTGTGACGGGTGACGATGCCGATATGATGCACGCCGGCGCAGGCTAGATTGGAAAGGGCAAAGTCCACTTGGCGATAGCGACCGCCAAAGGGCAGGCTTGCCATGGTGCGTTTTTCCGTCAATGCGCTGATAGAGCCGTCGTTGGCGAAAATAATACCCATCGTTTTCATCTTGCCCACCCCCTTAAATCATCTCACCGGGCAGCAGTACCGCACCCGGCTCCAAAACGGAATCTTTACTGGTAACACAGATTTTTTTCTTATCCTTGGGGCGATAAGCTGCGCCGGCAACAGCGCCCTGGCAGACCCGGCTTCCCTCGCCCAAAATGGCATGGCGTACGATTGCGCCGGACTCAATTACTGCGCCGGGCATTAGCACGCTGTCCTCTACAACAGCGCCCTCGCCTACGGTGCAGCCGGTGGAAATAATGCAGTGGCGCACCGTGCCGTAGATTTCACTGCCCTCGGCGATAAAGGAGTTGACAGTCACGGCTTTTTCGTCGATGTAAGAGGAGGGCAGCGCATTGTTTCGGGCATAAATACGGGACTTTTCGTCGCCCCGGATGTTGAAGTCCGGATTTTTGCCCAGCAGTTCCATATTGGCTTCCCAAAGGGAATCAATGGTACCCACGTCTTTCCAGTAGCCGTTAAAGGTGTAAGCCATCAGCTTGTGACCGGCCGCCAAAAGCTTGGGGATAATGTTCTTGCCGAAGTCGTTGTCGGAGTTGGGGTCCTCCTCGTCGGCAATGAGGAATTCCCGCAAAATCGCCCAGTTAAACACATAAATACCCATAGATGCGTTGGTGGACTTAGGCTGCTTGGGCTTCTCCTCGAACTCGTAAATAGAGCCGTCGGGGTTGGTGTTCAGGATACCGAATCGGCTTGCTTCCTCCAACGGCACGTCGCGCACAGCGATGGTACATGCAGCGCCGTTTTTCTCGTGGAAATGCACCATTTCTGCATAGTCCATCTTGTAGATATGGTCGCCGGAAAGGACGACCACATACTCCGGATCGTAGCGCTCGATAAAGTCGATGTTCTGATAGATAGCGTTGGCAGTGCCCTTGTACCAGCCGCTTTTCTTGTCATGCCGTTCATAGGGCGGCAAAACCTGGGCGCAGCAGTGGGACTTGTTCAGACCCCAAGGCTGACCGTTGCCGATGTACTCGTTCAGTTCCAGCGGCTGATACTGGGTCAGAATACCCACCGTATCGATGCCGGAGTTGACGCAGTTAGAAAGGGGAAAGTCGATAATGCGGTACTTGCCGCCGAAAGGCACGGCGGGTTTTGCGGTGTTTGCGGTCAGCACTTTCAGGCGGCTGCCCTGTCCACCGGCGAGAAGCATTGCGATAGTCCGTTTTTTCTGGAAATACATAGCGATAGCTCCTTATGTCAAAATGTCTTGCATTTGGTTTTCTCTGTTATGGGCATATATGCCCATAAATACCATAGCACAAATTTACGCAGAAAGAAAGAGGGAAAAGCAGTAAAATTTCTCTGCTGTTTTTGTCATCCCGAGTAAGCCGCAGGCGCACCGAGGGATCTACGCACCGAATGTCCGCTGATAATGCGTAGATTCCTCGACTTCGTTTCACTCCGCTCGGAATGACAAGCAGGGGTCATTGCGAGCCAGTGCGCCCCGGACAACTTCCCACCCTAACTGTCATTGCGAGCCAGTGCGCACACTGGCGTGGCAATCTAAAAAGAATCGCCGCAGATTCCCATGTCGGGCTTCGCCCTCCTCGGAATGACCAAAAAGGCGGGTTTTGTCGAAATGACGGAGGGTTTTGGAAAGGCTGTGTGGATAAGCCTGTGGAGAAGCCGTTTACAACTGGTTGATAACCCGGAAAAATAAGGCATACCAACGACTTTCATAACTTAATAGAAAATTAACAATTTGGCATATTTTGTGCATATTTACCAAACTTTTCGGGGTAAATTTGTTAAGAAAACGACCTATCCTTTCCTTGCTTTTTGCGGCCTGAAATGCTATACTATAGCTATAGTAGACCAGTCTGCATATTAGCCGCTGAACATGCAGCTGAAATACTTCGCGAGACCCCTTCCCCCGGCGATAATTTTTAGCAAAAAATTTCAAAGCAAAAGGAGGAAAATCAAGCATGCAAAAACAAATCAAACGTCTGCTTAGCTTGGTAGTGGCGATGGTCATGGTAATTGGCCTGTTACCCCCCATCACCCTGGAAGCAAAAGCAGCAATCTCTGACGACCTGATGACAAAGGTTGCTGATTGGAACGCAAAGTCCCAAGATGATTGGACTGCGTTTAATACCATCGCAGCCCTTGAATCAGCAACAACCGACGGCGTTACGGCGCGCTGTCCCGTATGTGGCGATGATGTCACTTGGAACGTGATGCCGGATGCCAAGCAAAATGATACGACTGGCGAAATTACCGGTCATTTCCACTACTATGTGCCCGCTGGTGTAATTCGCACTGCGGCGTGCGCGTGGAGACTGGACGCAGCCAGTGCCTGTATCTATCTTGCATCTGGCTGTTCAATCTATGCCAGCTTCGATGTTGGCCGTAAGGCAGCGGCGGAATGGAACTTTATGGGTACCGGTGCTCTTAAAACAACCGGATCCGCCCGTATGTTCCGTATTGCTGGCGGCACAAGTGTCAACCTGTACGGCGGTCAGTTCATCAGCGAAATGAGCAGCTATAGTGCTACCGGCTCTTTCCTATACGCTACCGCCAGTGAGCTGAACATTACTGGTCAGGCATATGTGAACACCAATGCCGGCAGCTGCACAAACACCAAGGAAGGTACATTCTACCTTACCGGTTCCGATATGACGGTTTCTGGCTATGCGCAGATTTTGGGCAGCAAGGCAAGTAACGGTGGTACCATCTATACTACTGGCGGCAATCTGGCGATCAGCGGCCATGCCAAGATCAGCGGCGGCACAGCAACCGGTAACGGCGGTAATATTTGGTCCGCAGGTCCGGTTTCCGTTAGCGGTTATGCCGAGATTTACGGCGGTAATGCACAAGCCGGCGGCAACATATTTATGTCCAATGCTGCATTGGAAATCAGCGATCATGCGGCTATCTACAATGGTGTAGCCACTGCCAACAACTATGGCGGCAATATCTTTGCCCGTGGCAATACTACCATGAACGGCGGCAACATTTATGGCGGCTCCAATAACAGCAGTTACGCTACCGATCAAAGACGGAAAAGTTTGGACTTGTATGTGGATAGTGGCACGATGACCATCAACGGCGGTACCATCGGCAAGGCACCTAATGCCGACCCCACAGATACAACCACAATCACGGTCTTAGGTTCTGATAGTGGCTTTATCGTCATTAATGGCGGTGCGTTCTATAAGGCGATTGAAACGACTAACCCTGTTACCATCAACCATGGTGATTTTGCCAACAATCCCGGCGCTGTGAGCAGCGGCAAGGTCGTTGTTGAAAATAACGGCATGTACGAGGTTCATAATGCTGCAGATCCCATGTGGGTGGATTGCGACGACGGCACGCATAAGTTCACCTGTAGCGGCGATGGATCTTGCGGCGATGAGATCGTGAGAGATCATGCTTTCGATGCTGGCGGCAACTGCGTGTGTGGCGCAACTTCCGGATGCGGACATGCGGAAGTCAGCGGCTGGCAGATCGGCACCGATGAATACGAAGGCAAGCACGTTAAGATTTGCGCGAATTGCAAAGCTGTGTTACAGTTTGAGGGCCACAAGCCGGAGCAGCCTGTATGGCAAGCACCCACTCAAGACGGCGAATATGGCAAGACTGTCACGGAATGCAGCGAATGTGATTACGTGGAAGTTGTAACGGATGACGTTAAGATAACTGTATCTGACGTTAAGTTGTTCACCAGAGCAACAACCGGCACCTTCATTCAGATGACACTGGATCTGCAAAAGGTGGGTCGTGATACTGAGTTCCCCGGCGTTACTGTGGAAGTTTATAATGCAGCAGGACAGCTGATTGGCACCTTGACCTATGACACTAGTCATGGCATTGGCCCCAATACAAATAGCTGGACTGCTTATATGCCCATTTCCGGCGATCCCACTTCCTTTAGTAATGAAAGAAACCATTACTGGGTTGCTACTTGGGAACCGGATATGTTGACCAATGAAAATGTACCTGCTTATGTTTTGGTGCGCGAGAACAGCGGCGTTTACCGTGCAGACACCGACATCACAGCAGAAGATTGGACAGCAATTGAGAAGGCACATAACTTCTCCGAGGAGTGGACACAGTCCGGCAATCAGCATTATCATGCATGTTTGAATGAGGGTTGTACCACCAAGAAGGATGTGCAGGATTGCTTTGGCGGCACAGCAACCTGCGAAGAAAAGGCTATCTGTGAAGTTTGCGGCAACGCTTACAACGATCTGGCGGCACACCAGTGGGGTGGGGAAAAGTATAACCCCGCAGGTCCCGGACACCAGACCAGCTATTATTCCCGCGAATGTTCTGTTTGCGGTGAAACCGAGACTACCAAAACACACGCTTATAGTGGCGATGTCATCCGTGTCTCCTTCAACTCTATCGTTAAGGTTGACGGTAACGGTACATTCATTATGTTGAACTACAACCCTGCTGCATTGAGCAGTGATTGGGGTGGTCAATATAACTACAGCGTGATCGAAGTGTACGGTGCAGATGGTAAGCTGATGGCAACCCTGGGTGCCAATGAGGTGTATACGAAATCTACTCCTGCTTACATTCCCCTCTCCGGCGAGTTCACAGATGCTCTCGATGCAGCATACAAGCGCTTCACCGTTAAGCTTGAGGATGGCGTTGTGTTCAACCTGGAGAATGCGCCTGTTTCTTTCATCAGCCGTATGTACTACGTGGATGAAAACGGCGAAAAGACTGAACTGACCTCTTACTACGCTACCATGCAGCCGGCCAATGTGACGGCATGGAATAATGGCGTGTTTGAGCATCAGTGGGGCGAAGGCTATGTTGGCAACAATGATGCGACATGTACTACCAACGCTACCGAGACCCGCACCTGTAGCTATTGTGGCAAGCAGGACACCCGGGAAATTGCCAATTCCGCAACATGTCACGCAAATGCAACCCTGACCACCGCAAACGCAGCTACCTGTACTGCAACCGGTAATGTTGCATACTGGTCTTGCCCCGATTGCAACAAGTATTTCGCTGATGCAGAAGGCCAGATCGGCGATGAACTTATAGATGGCGCATGGGTTATTTCCATCAATCCTGAAGCACACGCTTACCCCGAAACCTGGACTGACAATGGTGAGAACCACATTAAGGTATGTGGCAACAATGCTGCTCACATACTGGTAGAGGATCACGATTGGAACAAATGGGAAAACGGTCAGCAGAGCTGTAAGAAGTGTACCGCAGTTAATACCTGTGATCACGAATACGGCGGCTGGGATTCCACTACCGGTAAGCACACTTGTGAGAACTGTGGCTTTGCTGAGTCCTGTGCTCACGAGAATACAACGCTGGTTGGTTATGTTGAGGCCAACTGTACCACCGCTGGTTACGAGGGCAACCTGATCTGTGACGAGTGTGGCTACTGTGTTGAGTCCGGCGATGTAATCAACCCCAACGGTGTCCACGATTACAAGGAAACTGTTGTTGATCCCACTTGTACCGAGGCAGGTTACACCCTGCACGAGTGCTCTCGTTGCGACGAATCTTACATCGATGCAGAGCAGGCAGCACTGGATCACAACTACGAAGTGACTGCACATCAGGATGCAACCTGTACTGTAGACGGTTACACCACCTACACCTGTACTCGTGACGCATCTCACACCTACACTGATGTTATCACTGCACCTGGTCATACTCTGACTCAGGTTGAGGCAAAGGCAGCAACCTGTACCGAGGCTGGTTACGAAGCATACGAGTACTGCTCTGTATGTGACTACACCACCTTCAAGGAGATCGCAGCAACCGGTCATACTCTGACTCAGGTTGAGGCAAAGGCAGCTACCTGTACCGAGGCTGGTTACGAAGCATACGAGTACT
>JAZSQH010000045.1:0-11900 GCA_045537865.1 Faecousia sp.
GTGTTCACGCCGTAAACGAAGGACTGGATGCACTGCTTGACTTCCTTTTGGGTCAGGTTGTCCACCTTAACGAAGGGAGCCAGGTAGGTATCGAAGGAGGAGAACGCCTGAGCGCCTGCCCATTCGTTCTGCATGATACCCAGGAAGTTGACCATCTGATTGCACAGTGTGCTCAGGTGGCTTGCGGGAGAGGAGGTGATCTTACCGGGAACACCGCCCAGACCCTCCTGGATCAGCTGCTTCAAAGACCAGCCTGCGCAGTAACCGGTCAGCATGCTAAGGTCATGCAGGTGGATGTCTGCTGCACGGTGTGCCTCTGCGATCTCCTCGTCGTAGATCTCGCTGAGCCAGTAGTTAGCAGTGATAGCGCCGGAGTTAGAAAGGATCAGACCGCCAACAGAATAAGTAACGGTGGAGTTCTCCTTCACGCGCCAGTCGTTGATCTTCAGGTAGTTGTCTACCAGATCCTTGTAGTTGAGCAGTGCGGAGTTGACATTACGCACCTTCTCACGCTGCTTACGATACAGAATGTAGGCCTTTGCCACATCGGCATAGCCGGTTTCGGACAGAACTTTTTCTACGCTGTCCTGAATGTCCTCCACAGAGATAAGGCCGTCCTTGACCTTATACTCAAAGTCTGCGCTGACCTGCAGAGCCAGCAGATTGATGACGCTGGGATGATACTGTCTGCCCACAGCCTCAAATGCCTTCAGCATTGCGCCACTGATCTTGGAAATCTCAAATTCGACGGTACCGCCGTCACGTTTCAGAACCTGATACATTCGCTTATCCTCCTATGTTTATATAAATGAAATACGGGCACTGTCAAAATGTCCGTAAAGGTGACAGTGTCCGTATTATACAAGAGATTTTTTCGATTGTCAATATGTTGTGTGAAAAATATTTTTCAAAACACAATATGTTGTGGTTTATTAGTTACGAACTGTAACCGTATGTGCGTAGGGGGCGAGCATTTGTCGCCAAACGTCCACCACACCCTCCTCCGGGGCGGTAAAACCGGCGAAAGCCACCGTATCCCGGTCGGTAAAACGCTGCAAAAACAGTTTTTCCGGTTTCTTTCCCGGCACAAGGGATGCCAGCCACTTGCCCATCTCCACCACAGAAGTTTCGTCGTGCAGCGGACTTACCAAAGTGGTTCGCAGCTCGTAGGGCAGGTCGCCGTCAATTAAGAACCGCATGCTCTCCTCCACCGGGGCAAGGTCAAAGTTCTCTTTTCCCACCGTCTCGGCATATCGGGCAGGACTGTTTTTGGCGTCCACCGCCACATAGTCCACCAGTTTGCGTTTCACCAGATCTTTCAGCACCTCCGGACGGCTGCCGTTGGTGTCCAGCTTCACGCTGAACCCCAGCGCTTTGATCTGCGCCAGCAAAGCCGGCAGTTCTTTATATAATGTAGGCTCGCCGCCGCTGATGCAAACACCCTCTAGAAGACCTTGCCGGGTCTTGAGGAATTGCAGAAATTTCTCCACACTCATCAGCTCCTCGCCCTTGCCGGGGAGCAGCTCGCTGTTGTGACAAAAGGGGCAGCGCCAGTTGCAGCCCTGCAAAAACACGGTACACGCCACCTTGCCGGGGAAATCCAGCAACGTCATTTTCTGTAATCCGGCGATCATATACCCACCTCCTGTTTTTTCTTATTTTATCATACAGAAAGAATCTTGACAATTACGAAATGTTTCCAATCTGTCAAATTTCAGTTTATATTGTGGTCATTGCGAGGGCGCTTGCGCCCGTGGCAATCCCCATTTTGTTATCGTAGGGGATTCCCACGCCAGTGTGCGCACTGGCTCGGAATGACAATCAAGATTGCAACACATCGTTAAATGGACATTTGACCGAAAGGCCGGCATTTTGTCAAGCCGTACCGGCGGACAGGGCGATCACCGCCTGCGCCAGCTTTTCCGCTGCCAACAGCGCCTCCTGCCGGGTGTTACCGGCAGACCCCACCTCCACGATCAGCGCACCGGTTGACAAGTCCTGATTGAATCGCTGGCGGCGGAAACTGATGGGACGGCAAATTCCCGGGGTTTGCTTTTCCAGCTGGGCATGGAGCTTCACTGCTAAGGACATGTTTTCCGGCCAATCGGGATGGGAAAGCCCGCTGGCATCTGTGCCGACTACCAGCATCAGCTGGGCTACGGACTGTCCGTTATCGGTGACGGTAAATGCCATTTGACCGTCTTCGTCCTCCACCGCATCCCGGTGGATATCCAGCACCATGGATATTTGTGGATTTTCCGCCAGGATCTCCTCAATGGATGCCCGGGCATTATTATAGGAATTGTTATAAGAGGGACTGTCGTGCATCTGGGTATCGTGTATCACTTGAATTCCCGCTGCTTCCAACATTTCGGCAAGGTGCGTCCCCACCGATACCACATTATAATCCGTATTTTGTGTGCGATACGCCGAGGATTCTTGGTAATCCTCGGTTTTTTCATAGCTTTCCGTGCCGTGGGAGTGCAGGATCAGCACCGTGGGCGCTTCCTGCTGTAAGTTCCAGTCCAGCGGCTGTTCCAGCCATGCGGGCAAATCTGTTTCATAGCCGCAAACACGGTTGACCTCCACCAGCGCCGCATCTTCCGGGTCAAAGGCCACCGGCTGCTGCTGAGGCGGCTCTGTTGGCATCGTCGGCGCACTTTCCTGCCGGACTTCCCAAGCCAGCGACTGCACCTTTGCCTGCCGCAGAATATAGCCGGTCTCCAAAAAAAGCATCACCGCCCCGGCGCGGGGGTCTTTTAATGTTTGCGCCACTTTCTGAAACATTCCATCTGCGCCAAACCGCAGCAAAAGCGCGCAGATCATTGCCGCAGCGCCCAGTTGTATGCACCTTTTTTGCAGTTTCATATACCCCTCCCGATAAAGAAATGCGGTGCTAAAAGCACCGCATTTCTCTCTTTATTCCGGTTTTTTCCATTTTGGTCTTGTCCGCAGTTCCACCCGTAGCTTTTCAAAAAATTCTGTCAGCAGCCGGGCGGACTCCGCCTCACGCACACCGCTTTCAAACTGGGGGCGGTGGTTGAAGTCCATAGAAAACAAATCGCACACCGAGCCGCAAGCGCCGTTTTTTTCATCCATTGCGCCGCAGACCACCCGAGGGATCCGGGCATTGATGATTGCGCCGGCGCACATGGGGCAAGGCTCTAAGGTCACATACATGGTACAATCCCACAGACGCCAGCCGCCTAAATTTTTGCAGGCATCGGCGATGGCTGCAATCTCTGCATGACCCAAAGCGGTTTTATCCGTCTCCCGGCTATTGCGTCCCTTGCCTACGATCTCGCCGTTTCTGACAATGACACAGCCCACTGGGATCTCCCCCAACGCTGCCGCTTCCTCTGCCAGCGCCAGCGCCGCATCCATAAATTGCAGTTCGTCCATGGCTGGTACCCCCTTTTTCTTTATGATACCCCACAGACGATGTTCTGTCAAACATCAGCTTGTCTGTATAGTAGCATGTCCTTAATAAAAACTGTAGGGAATTATGGGATTGTATTGCATTGAATTTTATTTAATGGTATAATATTCAAAACATTTTTGGAGAGCCTTTTATGAAAACATTACTGCATATTTGCTGCGCCCCCTGCGCCAATCAGTGCATCGAGGTGCTGCAAGGCGACAAGATCGAGGTCGCCGGCTTTTGGTATAACCCCAACATCCACCCCTTTACCGAGTATAAAGCAAGACGGAACTGCCTGCGGGAATATGCCGACAGCATCGGCCTGAAACTCATTGAGAAAAACGATTATGCGCTGCGTCCCTTTGTCCGGGAAGTGGCGCAGGATATCGCCGGGCGGTGTGTAAAGTGCTATGAGATGCGGCTGTTTGAGACCGCAAAGCAGGCTTCCGAGGGCGGCTTTGACAGCTTTACTTCCAGTCTGTTTATCAGCCCCTATCAGAATCATGAGCTGATGCGGGAAACTGCCCAAAGAGCCGCCGCCCAGTACGGCGTGGAATTTCTGTACCGAGATTTTCGCCCCTATTTCCGCGCCGGGCAGGACAGAGCCCGGGAGCTGGGCTTCTATATGCAGAAATACTGCGGCTGCGTGTTCTCTGAGGAGGAGCGCTATCTGAAAGCAAACAAGATCATTCCTTAACAACAAGGAGGAAACTATGGAATTTACGTTTGTTGCGCCTTGTCTGTTTGGTCTGGAAGGACTGGCAGGCGACGAATTGCGGCGCATGGATATGCAAAATGTCCGGGTGGAGGATCGCCGGGTACTGTTTACCGGTGACGAAACCGCCTTGGCAAAAGCCAACATCTGTCTGCGGACAGCAGAGCGGGTGATGATCGTGCTGGCGCAGTTCCCTGCCAAGACCTTTGAGGAATTGTTCCAGGGTGTACTGCACACCAACCTAGAGGACTACATCCCCAAGGACGGCCAGTTCCCCGTGAAGGGTCACTGTCTGAACAGTCAGCTGATGAGCGTGTCCGACTGTCAGGCGATCATTAAAAAAGCCGCCTCCCGTCGGCTGGGCGAAAAGTACGGTATCAGCTGGCTGCCGGAGACTGGTATCAAATTCCAGCTGCATTTTACCATTCTCAACGACCAGGTGACCTTGTCGCTGGACACCTCTGGCCCGGGTCTGCATAAGCGTGGCTACCGGGCGGTGGGCAACGATGCCCCTCTGCACGAAACGCTGGCTGCCGGCATGATCCAGCTGACCCATTACCGGGGCAGAGAATTTTTCTGGGATCCTTTCTGCGGCAGCGGCACCATCCCCATTGAGGCGGCGCTGATCGCCAAAAACCGGGCGCCGGGACTGAACCGGCATTTTGCCGCCGAGGAGTACCCCTGGATGCCCAAAGATATTTGGCAGCAAGTCAAAGAGGAGGCGAAAGCCAAGGAGTTTAAGGGCGAATATCGCATTTTAGGCTCTGATAGCGACCCGGCTTGCGTTTCCCTCAGCTTTGCCAATGCCCGGAAAGCCGGTGTTGCCGACTGCGTCACCTTCAAAGACGGCGATGCCACCAAACTGAGCCTGCCCTCGGATGCCGGCATTTTGGTCTGCAATCCCCCCTACGGCGAGCGAATGATGGAGCAGCACAGCGCCCAGCGGCTTTACTCCGCTTTGGGTCGCCACCTGCAGTTTGCCGACGGCTGGAAAAAGTATGTGATCACCTCTGAGCCGGAATTTGAGCATTGGTTCGGCAAGCGGGCGGACAAAAAACGGAAATTCTACAACGGCAAGATCAAGTGCGACTACTATATGTTCACTAACAACACCAGACGAAAGAAATAAGTTTATGAAACACATTTTTATTATCAATCCGGCGGCTGGCAGCTATGACCGGACAAAGGAATACACCGCCACTATTGAGAATATTTGCGGCAGCCGGGGGCTGGACTTTGAAATCCATGTATCCGCCTGCCCCGGCGATTGCACCCGAATCGCCCGGGAAGCCGCCCAGGCCGGTGAGGAAGTCCGTCTATATGCCTGCGGCGGCGACGGCACGCTGAACGAAGTGGTTGCCGGCGCAGCGGGTTTTGATAATGCCGCCGTCACCGTATTTTCCGGCGGCAGCGGCAACGACTTCGTTAAAATATTTAATGAGCCAAAGGCATTTTTTGAGTTGGAACGACTGCTGGATGCAGAGGAAGCTTTGTTCGACCTGGTGCGGTGTAACGACCGGCTGTGTCTGAATATCTGCTCCGTGGGCCTGGACGCTCGCATCGGCACAGACGTTTCCCGGTACAAGCGGCTGCCCCTGCTCCATGGCTTCCGGGCATATGTGGTTTCTACCATTATCAACGTGATCAAGGGCATTTACGAACATTATGTAGTCAAGCTGAACGGCGAAACCATCGACAGCGAGCAGACCATGATCTGCGCCTGCAACGGCCGGTTTTACGGCGGCGGCTTTAATCCCGTCCCCGAAGCAGACCCCACCGACGGTCTATTAGATGTGCTGCTGGTAAAGAAAGTTTCCCGGCTGCAAGTGCCGGGTGTGGTAGGAAAATATAAAGACGGTAAATATGCCCAGCTGCCCAAGCTGGTGACACACTATAAGACAAAAGAACTGACTATTCTGTGCGACAAAGAAACACCTGTGAGTATTGACGGCGAAGTGATGATGGCGCAGGAAATTACTTTCCGGATCACTGAGGAAAAGCTGCGTTTCTTCTATCCCAAAGGTCTGCACTGGTAACTACATAACAAAGGAGGGGTGTTTATGGCAAAGTGCGTGGTATTTTGCGCCGGCGGTTTTGACGCATTGGCAGAGCCTATAGACCAGCAGGACTATATCATCGCCGCTGACGGCGGCTATGTCCATACCCAAGCGCTGGGTCTGACACCCCAGGATGTATTGGGCGATTTTGATTCTTTAGGATATGTGCCGGAAAATGCCAAGCTGTTCCCGGTGGAAAAGGACGACACCGATGCCATGCTGGCTGCCCGCCACGGACTTGCCTTGGGATACAAGGAATTTTTGTTCTACGGTGCGCTGGAGGGCGAAAGACTAGACCACACCATCGCCAATTTACAGACGCTGCAGTTTTTGGCTGACCACGGCGCAACCGGTTATCTGGTTGGCAAAAAGCAAATCGTCACCTTGGTACAAAACGGCAGTATCGCTTTCCCGGCAGGGGCAAAGGGTATCGTATCTGTATTCTGTCTGGGCAGCGATGCCAAAGGCATTACCCTGACCGGCTTAAAATACCCCCTTGAAAACGGCACGCTGACCGCCGGCTTCCCTTTGGGGGTCAGCAATGCCTTTACCGGCAAGCAAGCCGCTATCTGTGTGGAACAGGGCAGCCTGCTGGTGATCTACGATAAGAAAAACGGCTTCCCCCGGTAACCGACAAATTTCTTGCTATCTGCTTTTGGCTATATTATAATAGTATTATAAGGAGGTGCTGGTATGGACAAACGGATCGCTGCCTATCGTGGCTGCCTTTTGGGACTTGCGGTGGGCGATGCCATGGGTTACACCGTGGATAACAAAAGCTGGGACGAGATTTGTGAGAATTACGGCCCTAACGGTCTATTGGGCTACGATCTTGTCAACGGCACTGCGGACATCACCTCCTATACCCAGCTGCCTGCCTTTTTGTGCAACGGACTGCTCTTGGGCGCGATCCGGGGCAATCCTGATAACCTGACCAAGTTTATGGCATTGAGCCTGCGGGAGTGGGTAAAGAGCCAGCAATTTCGTGGCAGCGCCGAGAAAACTGCCTGCTGGCTGGCGCAAGTTCCCGAAATGCGCCGCCGGCACTGTATGGACACCCGGATTTTGGACGCTTTGAGCCGGGACACCTTGGGAACACCGGAAAAGCCGGTTTTCCGCTCCACCACCCCCAGCACCATTACCCTGCCGGTGGCGGTAGCTTTGGGCGCAATGCCCGCCCGGATCGAACCGAAACAGCTGGGGCGGCTGGCGGCAGAGGCGGTAGCCTTTACCCATGGCGACCCGGAGAGCTTTATTGCCGGCGCTTTTGTAGCATACGTATTGGCAGGTCTTTTGCAGGAAGCCCCCCATCCCCTGCCGGTTTGCTTTGAAAAGTCTATGCAGGTAGTGGATTCTCTCTTTGGGGAGGACTATCCCCAGACGGAACAGGTTCTGCAGCGCATCCGGTACGCCATCCAACTGACCAAGGATCCGGAGCTGACACCTTTGGCCGCCCTGACGATGCTTGGCTGTACCACCGCCGCCGAATGTGTCGCCGGCGCAGTGTATGCCTGCATGATCCACCCGGCGAACTTTGACGAGGGCATGATCACCGCCGTGAACCACTCCGGACGGAGCGCCGCTGTGGGTGCGCTGACCGGCGCATTTCTGGGCACACGGCTGGGCAACAAAACGTTACCGGAATTTTATCTGGAATCTCTGGAGTGCGCACCCTATCTGTGCGAGCTGGCAGACGATCTGACCCAAGCCAAAATGGTTATGCGGATCTTTGACGATACATGGGATCAGAAGTACACCCAAGGCATGCCTGCCCGTTAATTGAATGAATTGCATCTTGTGATGCATGAATTGGCTTTGCAAAAATCGCATACAAATATACAAAAAACCCTTGCAAAACCCGAATAAGGGTGTTATAATACCAGTAATCTAACGTATATACTACGAAAGAGAGGAGCGCCAGCTCCTCTCTTTTTCACGAAAGAAGGGATTTTTTGAAGATCACCGAGCAAGTAGCACAGTTCTCCCAACCCATCGTGGAAGCTTGCGGCTGCAGCCTTTGGGATGTGGAATACGTCCGGGAAGGCTCTGAGCGTTTCCTGCGGCTGTACATCGACAAGGACGGCGGTGTGGATATCGAGGACTGCGAAAAGATCCACCGGGCAGTTGACCCGGTGCTGGACGAAAAAGACCCCATCTCCGAGAGCTACCACTTTGAGGTCTGCTCCGCCGGTCTGGAACGGGCGCTGAAACGACCGGCTGACTTCCAGCGGTTTATGGACAGCCCCATTATGGTCAAGCTGTACCGCCCCCGGAACGGCTTGAAGGAGATCCCCGGCATCCTGCGTGGCTACGAGGACGGCAAAGTCACCGTAGAGGCAGGCAAGGAAACCATCACATTCGAAAAATCCGAGGTCGCACTGGTGCGGCTTCGTGTAGAGTTTTAAGTAACCGATAAGGAGGAAATATAGACATGGCTAGAGCAAAGAAGCAGGAAGCCCCCAAGGTAGACATCGGCGCAGAGATCTTCGCATCCCTGCGTGATCTGGAAAAGCTGAAGGGCATTTCTGTAGATTACATGGTAGAGCGACTGAAGCAGGCGCTGCAGAACGCTTACCGCAAGGATCGGGAAGATCATCGTGACATCCCTGCCGAAAATGTGGTAGTGGATCTGAGCGAAAAGGGCCTTTCCATGCACTTGGTCAAGACCGCAGTAGAGGAAGTGGAGGACACCGCACTGGAGATCCACATCGACGCTGCCCGCAAGCTGGATCCCAATGTGCAGGTTGGCGACGCTGTGAATATCGATGTGGACATTCAGAAGTTCGGTCGTATCGCCGCCCAGACTGCAAAGCAGGTGGTGATCCAGGGTATTCGTGAGGCAGAGCGTGGCGCTATTTACGAGAGCTACTCCTCCAAGGCCCAGGAAATGCTCACCGGCACTGTGCTGCGTGTTGACCCCACCGGCGACATTTTTGTCCGCATCGGTCAGGGCAACGAGCAGAGCGACGCTGTTCTGCGCGCATCCGAGCAGATCCCCGGCGAAAGCTATGCCCCCGGCGACCTGATTCGTGTGTATGTTTTGGAAGTCCATAAGGCAACCCGTGGCCCGTTGGTACAGGTATCCCGTACTCACCCCAACCTGGTGCGCCGTCTGTTCGAGCTGGAAACCCCTGAAATCGCTGACGGTCAGGTTGAAATTCGCAACATCGCCCGTGAGCCCGGCAGCCGCAGCAAGATCGCTGTCCGTGCTGCTATGGAGGATATCGATCCTGTGGGCGCATGCGTTGGCCCTCGCGGCGGCCGTGTAGGCGCTGTTGTTGAGGAGCTGAGCGGTGAGAAAATCGACATCGTTGTCTGGAGCGAAGACCCCTGTGAATATGTCCGCGCTGCTCTCAGTCCCGCGGAAGTTATTGAAGTCACACCCGTGCCCGGTCAGAAGGCTTGCACCGTTATCGTTCCCGATAACCAGCTGAGCCTCGCCATCGGCAAGGAAGGTCAGAACGCCCGTCTGGCTGCACGACTGACCGGCTACAAGATCGACATCAAGCCCGAATCCCAGGCTGAATAACATTTTTAAGGAGTGGCAGACCTATGCAAAAGAAAATTCCTATGCGGCAGTGTATGGGCTGCCGTGAGCGCAAAGCCAAAAAGGAGCTGATCCGGGTAGTCCGTGGTACAGACGGCAGCGTCTGTCTGGACTTCAGCGGTAAGCTCAACGGCAGAGGCGCTTATATCTGTCCCGACCCCAACTGCCTGAAAAAGGCGCAGAAAGCAAAGTCCTTGGAGCGAAGCCTGGAGGTTTCCATTCCCGAGGAAGTGTATCTGCATCTGGAAAAGGAAATGGGGGCGAACATCGGTGGATAAAGCACTTCGCTATTTGTCGCTGGCCCGGAAAGCCGGGCGGATCGAACTGGGCGAAGAACCGGTCGGCGCAGCCGCCCGTTCCCAGAAAGCAAAATTGATCCTGGTGGCATCCGATGCCTCGGATCACAGCTGGCGCAGAGCCAAAAGCTTTGTTGCCGGCACACAGCAGCTTTGCATCCGTACCCAATTTGACAAGGACGCCCTTGGTCAAGCCGTGGGCAGAACTGCCCTTGCCATGGCAGCTTTTACCGACCCGGCGCTGGCGCTTGCTTTTGTGCAGGCTCTGGAGCAGCCGGAAAAGTACAGCGCAGAACTGGAAAGTCTGCAAAAGCGGACTGATCGGGTACAGCAGCGGCAACGCGAAGCGAAAGCCCACCGTCGCAACAAGCGTTTCGGAAAATAATCACAGGAGGTGCGATATATGAGTTTGAAGTATCGTTTGAAAGAGGTCGCAACTGACTTCGGCATGGCGCCGAAGGATATCAGTGCGATCATGGAGAAGTTTTTTGAGAAGCCCAAGTCCAACACCCAAGTGCTGACGGACGATGAGCTGAATGTGATTTTTGACTATATCACCCAGACCAACCAGATCGAATCTCTGGAGGTGGTCTTTGCTGTCCAGCCTGCTCCCAAGAAAGAGGAGCCTAAGCCGGAAGCACCCAAGGCAGAGGAAAAGCCTGCGCCTGCAAAGCAGGAGAAGGCTGCGCCTGCTCCCGTTAAGGAGGAGAAGCCCCAGAAGCCTGCCGAGCCTGAGCGTAAGCGTGAGCGCCGTGTGGTTGACACCTCTGCGGTGCAGGTCAATGCCAACCGCTTTGCGGACGTTGACAATCTGGTAGACCAGCGTATTCAGGACTATCAGGGCGGCAAGCAGCGTTTCGGCGGCAAGAAGGGTCAGCAGCAGAATCGCAAGGACAACAAGTTCAAGGGCAACAAGGCTCGTAACGAGGAGCAGGAAAAGCTGCGCCGTCTGCAGATGGAAGTGGCTCGCAAAGCACCCGTTACCGTCAAGATCCCCGAGGAGATCACCGTTGGCGAGCTGGCAAGCCGTATGAAAAAGACTGCCGGTGAAGTTATCAAGTGCCTGATGAAAAATGGTGTGCTGGCTGCTATCAATCAGACTATCGACTTCGACACTGCTGAATTTGTGGCAGTGGAAATGGGTTGTAAGGTAGAAAAGGAAATTACCGTTACCATCGAGGAACGTGTCATCGAGGATCGTGAGGATACCGCTGAGGAGCTGGAGACCCGCGCTCCCGTTGTGGTGGTCATGGGTCACGTTGACCACGGCAAGACCTCTACCCTGGACGCTATCCGTAAGACCTCCGTCACTGCAGGCGAGGCCGGCGGCATTACCCAGCACATCGGCGCTTACACTGTAGATGTGAACGGCAACATGGTGACCTTCCTGGATACCCCCGGTCACGCAGCCTTTACCTCTATGCGTGCCCGTGGCGCTAAATCTACGGATATCGCCATTCTGGTGGTGGCTGCCGACGACGGCATCATGCCCCAGACCATCGAGTCCATCAATCACGCCAAGGCGGCAGAAGTGCCGATCATTGTGGCAATCAACAAGATGGATAAGCCCGAGGCAAACCCCGACCGCATTAAGCAGCAGCTGACCGAGCATGATCTGATCCCCGAGGAGTGGGGCGGCGATACTGTCATCGTTCCCATCTCCGCCAAGACCGGTATGGGTCTGGACGATCTGCTGGAAATGGTCTGCCTCACCGCCGAAGTGCAGGAGCTGAAAGCCAACCCCAACCGCCGTGCAAAGGGTACGGTTATCGAGGCTCGTCTGGACAAGACCCGTGGCCCGATCGCTACTCTGCTGGTGCAGAACGGCACTCTGAATCAGGGCGACATCGTCATCGCCGGCACT
>JAZSQH010000049.1:0-3431 GCA_045537865.1 Faecousia sp.
TCACCGGCACCGGTAATATGGGTGGCAATATCTATGCGGAATATACCGATATTAGCATTATCTCCGGTTCGGTATATAACGGCAGTGCCGAAGATGGCGGTGGCAACCTGGCTGTTATTAAAGGCTCCCTGACTGTGGAAGGCGGTCTGATCTATGAAGGCAAGGTCAGCACTAGCGCCAAGAGCGGCGGCAATATCTATCTGGATAATAGCCAGCTGACTATTCAGGCTGGTAAGATCTACAATGGTCAGTGCACCAATGCCGGCGGTAATGTTTATCTTTCCAACAACAGCTCCATGACTATGTCCGGCGGCCAGATCTATGGCGGCAAGTCTACTGCAAACGCTAAATACGGCGGTATCTTTGCTCCTGCCGGCACATCTGTTGAAATCACCGGCGGCTACCTGGCAGGTCACGCAGATGATGCTGAGCAGAATATCATCTACACCCGTGTAGGTGGCACCATCTCCGGTGCAACCATCGGTAAACTGGCAGACGACACTGCACTGCCCGGCAAGGTCACCGTGGAAAGCGGTACTTTGACACTGAACGGCGCTACGCTGAATGGTGTTAATGTCGTTGGCGGCATGGAAAATAAGACGGGCACTCCGGTTATCCGCCTGGATGGCAACACCCAGATCGATAGCGCCAAGGTTGCTCTGGTAACAGGTGCTGAGGCAAGAGTGGAGATCGCCAATACATTTACCGGTTCTGCATATGTCCTTGACAATGCTCAGGAGATCGGCGAACTCGGTTACGGCACGGTTCTGGAAAGAGTCAAGGGCGTAGCCAAGAATGCCCAGACCGACGAGTACGAAGGCAGCGATGCTGGCTATACCGGTAAGGTCTACTGGAACGCTAAGGGTGCTATTTCGGGCAATGCATACCTGGTGGTTTCTGCAAACACCGAGGATGCAGCTGGCACGATTGTTGTTGGTGACGTACAGGTCAGAGATCAGGCAACCGGCAGTCTGCTGACCTGGCAGGACGGCGTATCCGGCGTTGACTACAGCAAGAACTATATCAAGCTGGTAACAAATAAGACTTTGGTACTGGACGGCGAAGATCTTGTTGTAGATACAAACAATAAGAATATTTCCGTAAGCGGCAACGGCACTTTGGCTGTGTTGGATAGTTCCAATACTGCTGAAAACGGCAAAGCCGGCATGGTTACGATTGAAGAGGAAGCAGATGTGGAGCTGATCCGTGATATTACGATCGGCGGCAATCGCTATGTGGTCATCGACAATGATGACGGCACTGCTTCCCCACACAAGATCACTATGCAGCTGACCAGCGTAGCATTGAGCACTGCCAACGCAGGCTACTACTACAAGGCACAGTATACCTTCGACGATGTGGTTGCCGGCAGCATTGACAGCTACGGCATCGCAGCCAGCGATCAGGATATGCCCGGCGCAGACTTCTCCACCGAGAAGAACGGCGACGAGTATGTTAACGCATGGACTACTGAGACCAAGGCTCTGACCAGCGGCGCAGAGGTCAACGGTCACGGCATCGTGGATGTGCTGAAGGAAGGCAAGGACAACGATACCCGCGGCAAGACCAAGATCTACGCAGCTCCCTACATCGTCATCAATGTAAGCAGCACTGAGACTGTGACACTGATCGCTACCAAGGAAGTTGCTATTAGCCTGTACGACATCCTGGTAGCAATCGATGAAAACTGGGATGCTTACGCTTCCGCTCAGGAAACTGTACAGAACTTCGTAAGCGATGCTCGTTGGGCAAACGACATTTCCGCTTGGGAATTCAGCCACATTCAGTAAGGAGGATATAAGCGATGAAGAAAATTTATAATGCTCCTGAAGTAGAACTGCTGACTTTTGCTCCCGCAGAGCAGATCGCCAGCGGCGACGTGGAATTCCAGAACAACACCGGTGATATGGGTACAGGTTTCTCTGACCCCAACGCTGTTGTTGTCCCCATCGGCAAGCTGCTGGGTCTGTAATTCAAATTATAAAAAGCACTGTGGTTTCGACCACAGTGCTTTTTTATAACCCAATGTTAGTGTAGGGGCGACCATCGGTCGTCCGCGGACGTGCAATGCATGCCCCTACAGTGTCATTTCGACCGAGCTATCAAGCGAGCGGAGAAATCCGTTTTCTCTTTTGGTATTACGGATTCCTCGACTCCCTCCGGCCGCTCGGAATGACAATAAAATCATCGCAAAAAACACCCCGGGAGACCCGGGGTGTTGCAGATTATAATACGAGAAAATACATGATGCAGGCATTGGCGATACCAATCAGGATACCTGCGATCACCTGCAGGGGTGTATGACCCACCAGTTCCTTAAGCTTGACTTCCGGCAGCTCCCGGGATTCCAGGATCTGAATGATCTCGTTCAGGATCACCGATTGTTTACCGGTTTCCATGCGCACGCCGGTGGCATCGTGGCACACGATCACCGCCAAAATCGCCGCAAGGGCGAACTGGACAGAGCCAAAACCGCACAACAGTCCGGTGATCACTGCAAGGCTGGACACCGTGGCGCTGTGACCGCTGGGCATGCCGCCGTCGCCTACCAGCCGTTCCCAAACGATTTTCTTGTAGATAAAGGCATTGACTATGACCTTCAGCAACTGGGCGATAAACCACGAGGAAAGACTGGTAATTAAAAACGGGTTGGTTAAAATATCAATAAGCCCATCCATGGATAGTACACTCCTGTTTGTTTTTATATTAGTATAACCTGAAAATGCTGCTGTGTAAAGATGTGAAATTTATCTTGCAATTCCAAATAACTTCTGTTATGATTGGCATGCATAGCACTTATCTGCTATGACTAATTTGCGTTGCATCCGAAAAGTCGGAGCGACAGCAGGAGGAAAAACAAATGAATAAGAATCTGAAAAGAATGGTGGCCATTGCCCTGCTGACAGCATTGGTAATTGTTTTGCAGTTCGTCGGCGGCATGATCCCTCCGGTAGGCGGTTTCTCCATCTCTCTGGTGTTGATTCCCATTGTAGTTGGCGCAGCTGTTTATGGTCCTTGGGTCGGTATGTTCCTGGGCGCTGTGTTTGGCGTGATCGTGAACATCAACTGCATTACCGGCGCAGATGTTGGCGGCGCTATGGTGTTCCAGGCGAACCCCATTCTGTGCATTGTGGTTGTGATGGCGAAGGGCATGCTGGCTGGCTTGCTTTCCGGCGCAGTTTACGCTGCTCTGAAAAAGACAAACAGCTATGTGGCTATGCTGTGCAGCGCCATTGTTTGCCCCTTGGTAAATACCGGCGTCTTTATTACCTGCATGATGCTGTTTTTCAAGGATGTACTGGCAGCTTGGGCAGGTGGCGGTGATATTATCGCCTATGTGCTGTCCGGTTTGGTTTTGCTGAACTTTGTGCCGGAACTGATCATCAATGTGGTGTTTAGTCCCGCAGGTCAGCGGATCGCAAAAATCGTTA
>JAZSQH010000081.1:0-5455 GCA_045537865.1 Faecousia sp.
GACTGGAATGCGCGGGGTGTTCGACGGGTACTTGTGAACCCACTATACTGCGGCATTTTAGGCAACCACAAGTATGAGATCGAAGATTTTTGGACCGGAAAGCAAGAGAATATCCCCAAAGAGGATCATTTCTATCATGAGCGTCCGTCCTGGGCTATTGTGACCCCGGAGGTCTTCCAAAAGGCACAGGAGATCATGGATTCCCGGCGGACCAAATATGACTCCGGTGAGCCATTCAGAGATGCTAGGTATAGTTCCAAGCATGTGTTCTCTACCCTTATCAAGTGTGAACATTGTGGCAGGTCCTTTACCCGGAAGACCTATACATATGTAAACACCCGGGTATACTGGCGATGCGTTACCAATGATCAGTACACCGCTGAAAAGTGCGATAACCGCGTGATTCTGGATGAGCCGGAGCTGATAGAAGAGCTTCGCAAATACTTTACATCCTTGATAGAAGATAAAGATGTTTTTGTGACAAGCATCTTGGCAAGTCTGGATAAACAGCTTCCGGAAGCACAGAACCCCGAACAGGCAAGGCAGGAAATTGAAGCCAAGCGGAAGAAACTGCTGAGCAAAAAGGACCGGTATCAAGAAATGTATGCCAATGATTTGATCAGTATGGCAGAGCTGAAAGACAAGCTTGCCGGTATCACTGAAGAACTGAAGGCGGTAGATTTGGGTTTGGAACAAATCGCCCAGTCAGCGCAGATCATCAGCAATGCAGAGCAAATCATTCAGCATTACCGTCAGGAAATCCTTCGATTTCTGGAATTAGAAACCGTTACCAATATGGATATGCGCCGGATTATTGACCATATCTCGGTTAACAAAAATGGCAATGTCCGTGTGGTACTGAAGAAATTTGAAGAAATGGCAGTCGCTTAATGACACTTAGCGAATTGGTGTCAATGGTGGAAGTGCTGGATCCTATGGTGCTCAGCTCCAAAGTCAGAGAACTGTGCGACTGCGGCTGCAAGGAAAACACCGTGGTGCAGATCCCCGACTACGTCCTGCAGATGTTCGACGAGGAGCTGGTTCTGTCCGGCGAGACACGGCGGCTGTTTGTATCCCTTGGGCAATTCTCCATTATCCGCTTGGAGCGGGATGCACAGCTGGTAGTTCCCGTGCTGGACTACAGCATCCCTACCAAAGAATGCTGCGACGCTCCCGGCTGTGCAGAGGACCCCTGCGAGATGTTCTCCCGAATTCCCTTCCCTGCTGAACAGTTCACCCCCAAAGGATGCGACCGTCGACACGACCCTGACGGCGACAGCTGCTGCTACACCACTACTGGAAACTGCTAAAATAAAAAGGCCGGTATCCAAACGGATACCGGCTTACTTTTATTGGATCACACGAACACGGAACACGCCTTCAACGCTCTGCAGATGCTCTGCAACAGCGGCAGGTGTGGGTTCATCCAAATCCAGCATGGTGTATGCGTACTCGCCCTTGCTTCGGTTGATCATATCAGAGATGTTGATATTATCCTTTGCAATGGCAGAAGTGAACTGACCAATGGTATTCGGAATATTGCGGTGCAGGATAGTCACACGGCCGGGCTTGTTGCACGGACCCATGTCACATGCGGGGAAGTTGACGGAGTTGATGATATTGCCGTTTTCCAGGTAATCCATCACCTGACGAACTGCCATCTTTGCGCAGTTGTCCTCGGATTCCTCGGTGGATGCGCCCAAGTGGGGAATTGCAACCACACCGGCCATGCCTGCGGTCTTGTCGTTGGGGAAGTCGGTGATATAGCGCTTGACCTTACCGGAAGCCAAAGCTGCCTCCAATGCATCGTCATCTACCAGCAGATCACGGGCGAAGTTCAGCAGGATCACACCGTCACGCATCTTTGCCATGGTTTCAGCATTGATCATATGCTTAGTGCTGTCCAGCAGGGGTACATGCACAGTGATAATATCGCACTGCTCATAGATCTCGTCCAAAGTCTTAACGGGAATGATGTGGCTATCCAGATGCCATGCGGCATTGATAGAGATATAGGGGTCGTAGCCGTAAACCTTCATGCCCAAAGCAATCGCTGCATTGGCAAGAGGGCCACCGATTGCGCCCAGACCGATCACGCCCAGCTTCTTGCCCAGGATCTCATTGCCTGCGAACTGGGACTTGCCCTTTTCCACCTTCTTGGAAACATCGCCCTCATCCTTAATGGACTGCACCCACTGGATACCGCCCACCACATCACGGCTGCCCAGCAGCATGCCGCAGATCGCCATTTCCTTAACACCGTTAGCGTTGGCGCCGGGGGTGTTGAATACCACGATACCCTCCTCTGCGCAGCGATCCAAAGGAATATTATTCACACCTGCGCCGGCACGGGCGATTGCCAACAATTCATCAGAGAAAGTCATATCGTGCATAGCTGCACTGCGGACAAGAATTGCCTCTGCAGCATCTACATTTTCAGTAGCCTGATATTTTTCGGTGAACAGTTCTGTTCCCTTGGGAGAAATCTTGTTGAGATAATGTACCTGATACATAATAATCTTTCCTTTCTTATTTAAGCAATTTGTCAATCAGCTTGTAGCCCTCCGGCTCATAATTACCGGTAGCAGCTGCGTCTTTTTCTGTATAGCGCGCCACAGCCTTTCGCTGGGCGGTGCTGTCGTAAAGGATATAAGGCACCGGGTCTGACGTATGGGTGCGGCAGCGAATGGGTGTGGGATGGTCGGGCATAATGAGAATACGGTAATCCTCACCGGAAGCATCCATCGCCTGCTTTACCGGAGAAACCACACGGCTATCCAAATATTCGATTGCCTGTACCTTATTCTCGATGCTGCCCTGATGTCCCATTTCGTCCGGCGCTTCCACATGGATGTAAACGAAATCGCAGCCATCCTCCAGCACAGCCTTTACAGCCGCCTGCGCCTTGCCCTCATAGTTGGTATGCAAGCCGCCGTTTGCGCCGGGCACTTCCACAACTTTCATACCTGCGCCTACCGCAATACCCTTGAGCAAGTCCACCGCAGAGATCATAGCGCCCTTTTTGCCGGTTTTCTCCTCGAAGTTCTGCAGGGACGGTTTCGTTCCTGCGCCCCAGAACCAGGCAGAGTTTGCTTTGTTGAGGCCTTCCTCGGCACGCTTGCGGTTCAGGGGATGGTCATTGAGGAAGTCGTAACTTCTCTGCATCATATCCCGGAACACGGTTTCCTTGGGCAGGAACGGGCCGATTTTCTGACCCAGGTGGTCATGGGGTTGCTCCATATCCAGAACTGCGCCGTTCTTCCATACCATAATATGCCGGTAGCTCGTGCCGGTATAGAAACTGAATTCGTCGGTGGTCAAATGCTCTCTGACCGCATCCATAAGTACATCTGCATCCTCTGTAGAGATCTCACCGGAGCTGTGATCCACGATGATTTTCTCTGCATAAGGCTCATCATCTGTCAAAGTAACGATGTTACAGCGGAATACCACATCCGTATCTTGCATGTCCACGCCTACGCTCAGTGCCTCCAGCGGAGATCGTCCGGAATAATTCCGGGTAGGATCATAACCCAGCACCGCCAGGTTTGCCACATCACTGCCGGGTTTCATTGAATCGGGTACTGTCTTGGCAAGACCCATTTCGCCTTTGCCTGCCAGTTCGTCCATCACCGGAATATTGGCATATTCCAACGGTGTCTTTCCACCCAGCTGCGCCAGGGGCTCATCTGCCATGCCATCACCCAAAATGATGATATATTTCATCCCTTAACCTCCTTTGCCGGTAACACTTTCCGTACCTGAATATCGATTTTCTACTATACTACCACCAATCACACATAATTACAACAATAATTTTGGACGATTTTTATTTGAATTGGGACTGTTTTTTGTAAATAATGTATGATAGTATATCTGCGGACGCAAAATAACCATATATTAACAGACTGTTCAGAAAAATTTCAGTTTTCGTTCAGTTTTTATGCTATAATAGAATTACAGATTATAAAAAGGAGCTACCCTTATGTATCAAAACGAAGAAAACAAGCAACCTTGGACATATGAAGTTGATCCCAGCTATGTCAGCCAGCAGCCCCAGCCTGCGCCGAAAGCGCCGAAAAAGCGATCCGGCACGGGTAAGATCATCGCCATTGCGCTGTGCTGCTCCCTGCTGGGCGGTATCGTCGGCGCTATCGGTACTGTCTTTGTTATGGGCGGCAGCAACACGCTGATTCCCGGCAACAACAATACCGTGATCCACGAAGGTCAGCGGGAGGATACTGTGATCGATGTCAACAAAATCGACACCGGCAAGCTGCTGACTGCGGCAGAAGTTTATGCCGCCAATGTTAACTCCACAGTTGGCATTACCACTTCAGTCACCACCAACTTCTGGGGTTATCAGACTACAAGCGCTGCTTCCGGCTCCGGCTTCATCATCTCTGCTGACGGCTATATCCTCACCAACTTCCACGTAATTGAGGATTCCAGCGCCATTACCGTTTCTTTCTATGACGGCAGCAATGCTGAAGCACAGCTGATCGGCTACGATGCCAACAACGACATTGCGGTTCTGAAGGTAGAAGCTACCGGACTGACTCCCGTGGTATTGGGCGACTCCAGTAATCTGAATGTGGGTGACACAGTTGCCGCAATCGGCAATCCGCTGGGCGAGCTGACTTTCTCTCTCACCGTAGGCGCTGTCAGTGCGCTGGAAAGAGAAGTCACCACCTCCTCCGGTGTGACCATGAACCTGATGCAGACCGACTGCGCCATCAACTCCGGCAACTCCGGTGGTGCGCTGTTCAATATGTACGGCGAAGTCATTGGTATTACCAACGCCAAGTACTCCAGCTCCGGTTCCGAAGCATCCATCGATAATATCGGTTTTGCAATTCCTATGAATCGTGTCCGTTCTATTGTAGAAAGCATTATTGAAAACGGCTATATCACAAAGCCTTATATCGGTGTCTCCGTGGTAAGCATCAGCGAAGAAACCCAAAGCTACGGTTTGCCCCAAGGCGCAGCCGTTCGGGAAGTTGTCACCGACAGTCCTGCTGAGAAAGCCGGTCTGAAAGCAAACGATATCATCACCCATGTGGACGGCACTGCCATTACCGGTTCTGCTGATATCGTTAATTTCGTCGGCGAGTGTGAAGTCGGTCAGGTGTTGAAGCTGACTGTTTACCGTCAGGGCGAAACCATAGAACTGGAAGTCACCATCGGTGAGCAGATTCAGTCTGCATTACAGCAGCAGCAATCCCAACAGCAGCAACAGCAACAGCAACAGCAACAACAGCAGCAGCAACAGCAAGGCAGCAGCCTGTTCCCCTTCTGGAACTTCGGCGGTTAAAAGTCAAAACCTCCGGCTAAGCCGGAGGCTTGATTAAGCCCTAGAAGGGCATTTTACAGACTATTGCCCCTAAAGGGGCCCCGAATGGTTTGCCGACCGCATTCCTTTCTCGGGCCGCCCCTTAAGGGGCTTTTTCTATGC
>JAZSQH010000111.1:0-5453 GCA_045537865.1 Faecousia sp.
CAGGTCCATAGTCCAGTGTGTGGTTATTAGCACAGCCACAGGCCTGAAAACCATATCTGCGCATCACATCAATGGCATATGGTTTAGTGCACAGAGGAGGTGCACCGCTGAAGGTAGAGCAGTAGCAAGGCTGGTCTACAATGGGAACTTCCAAGTTGACGATCCGTGCATCTGCCTTTGTGACAAAGTCCCGAATGGCATCTGCACCGCAATGCTCCTCAGGCAAGTTTACCTGAATCACGAAATCTCCGCCTGCACAAAAAATCATGGTTTACCTCCTCAAAGGATCCACTTGCTGTTTTTCTGCGATTACACGAAGCATCAGATCCCAGAAGGGCTGAACTTCTTCCAAATGGAGCACCTCAGACGTTGTATGTGCGTTGGTGGACGTGGGAGAAATGCCAACTGCATCTAACTCGGGGATGGCACCCTTGATGATGCCTACTTCAATGCCTCCGTGCACATATTCCACATCGATTTCCTTTCCAAACAGCTCCAAGTGATTTCGAGCGACGCTGTCCTGCAGAGGCGATTCGCGCTGCAGTCGCCAGCCAGAGTAGGCGTCCTGTACAGTAAGCTCGTAGCCCAGCAGATTGATGATTTCCTCATACCGGCCCACCAACAGCTCGCGAACAGTGTCATCACAGGACAGGACGCTGAAACGGAACACATATTCGCCGTTTTCCAAGGTTGCCGAGCGGATACTACTGGAGGCAATGATAATGTTGGGATTCTCGCCGTGATGTTTCAAGGCCCCGGTGTGGATTAAATACAGCAGATCAACGGCGCACTTTGTATCACTCAGGCTGAGCACATTGGGCGATGCCGCCAAAAGGCTGACTTCCAATTGGATATCAGGATCGGACTCCTCGAACCGGCAAAAGACGTGGTTCCAGTACTGTTTCAAAAAGTCAGTGGCTTCTGCTTCTTTGCCCGCAGGAACAGCAAATTCTGCAAAAAATTTACCAAGAATCGCACTTGCGCCGGCAGTACCTAACGAAGAAACCTGTACGGGCATCCGTTTTCCAAGTTCGTGGAGTAACTCGCCGGTCAGATTTGCCATACAGGCGCGTCCCACATGGATTTTGATGCCTGCGTGTCCGCCTCTGCCGCCTGACAAATCCAAACGCAAATGGGTCATTCCTTCTGCTGGCTGAACTGGGAATCTGCGGGTAATTTCCAGTTTGCTGGCACCTGCGCTGCACACGCACATAGTGTGGGAATAACCCGAGTCAAAGTTGATCATACGTTTTGCGGTGATCTGTCCCTTGTCAAAGGCACGGATACCCAGCAACCCGATCTCCTCCTGTGCGGTAAACAGAAGTTCCAGCGGCGGATGGGGAATATCTTCGCCTTCTGCCATCGCTAACATAAATGCCACGCCGGTAAGGTCATCCGCGCCCAGGGTGGTTCCCTTTCCTTTCAGCATATTCCCTACGATTTCCAGTGTTACCGGCTGTGTTTCAAAGTCGATTTCTACGCCTTCATCACATTTGCACACCATATCGGTGTGTGCCTGCAGCAGCAGAGGCGGCTGATCTTCATATCCCTGGGTTGCAGGCACCCGCACCAGCAGATTATGCATTTTATCCCGATAAAAAGAATAATCTCTTTCTTTTGCAAACTTCTCCAGGAAATCCGTTATTCCTTTTTCATTACGCGAACCATGCGGAATCGCACACAGGTCCTCAAACCATCTGAAAAACGCTTCCGGGGCATATCCTTTCAGAACACGATCACTCATGAGGCTCTCCTTTCTATTCGTAAAAACGTAGAGGCAACCGCAAGCAGTTGCCTCTATGGTTTATGCAATTGCTTGTCAGAAGGTTGCTACGATGGTATCGGGGGACACGTACTCATAACCGTGCATATCCGCGGTTTCCTTCCATGTTACCTGCCCATACCAGAAGGTCAGTGCATTACGTAAATGCTTATTGTCCTTCAATGCCTGCTTGACACCCTTGTTGGCAATCTGCATGGCGAACGGCAAGGTTGCAGAGGACAACAGGATGGAAGAAGAGTTGGCATACAGCGACGGGATATTGGGAACACAGTAATGCAGGATGCCATCCACATAGTAAACAGGATCATCATGGGTGGTCATATGGCAGGTTTCGACGGCGCCCTCGTCATCACTGGCGATGTCCACGATGACGGCGGTGGGTTTCATAAGCTTGAGATCTTCTTTATAAACAATATGATCAGTGCGGCGATGATCCCACAGAATGCAGTTCATTACCACATCGGCTTCCTTTAGAGCCTTCAGCACATTCACGCGATTAGAATACAGAACTTCCACATTGGGACCCAAGCAGTGCTGCGCATTCTCCATTGCCTTGCGATTGACATCCAGCATGGTGACATGATTCCCCAGCGCCGCAGCATATTCAGCCGCTGCCATGCCGGTGCCACCGCAGCCAATGATCATAATGCGAGGTGTTTCAAGGCCGCAAACACGGCTGAGCATCTTGCCGGTACCGCCATGAATGGTCTGCATATAGGTGAATGCATTAATAAAACCACCCTTGCCGGCCATTTCACTCATGGGAGCCAACAGAGGAAGTCTGCCTGCATCGTCGGTGACATCTTCATAGGAGATACCAATGATTTTGCTCTTTACCAGATCAGCCGTCATCTCCGGACGGTTTTCCGAATGAATATAGGTGAACAGGATCTGACCCTCATGATAACGACCGAATTCTTCTGGAAGAACCTCTTTCACTTTATATACCATTTCGGCCTTTTCATAAATCGTATCCGCATCTGTAATGATCGCACCGGCAGCGGCGTACTCTTCGTCGGGGAAACCGGCACGAACACCCGCTCCGGTCTCAATAAGCACCTGATGGCCACGACGGGTCAGTTCCAGGGCTGCAGAAGGCACAATTGCCACACGATACTCATTGTTTTTGATTTCTTTAGGCATTCCGATAATCATAGATACGCTCCTCCTATCTTTTTGGGAAACAAATTACTATCCATACATGCTGCAAATATCATGCCAAGGATTATTCATCAAAATCCTGCGTTTTCCTCGCTCCGGAACATTCTGTATATGCAATTTCTGCGTACACCTTTGCAGAAATCATTGCATATTCTTTGCGCAGTGACAGGTCACGGATAACATCAAGGAGAGAAAATGTATCCGGCCTGTCACTGCGCCCATATGTAAAGTAATAACGAATAGGCAAAAGCAATACGGCTCTCTACCTTACAAGGAATGTAACTGTAGAGAGCCGTTTATGTTTAGAAACTTTCAACAAGCTCTTCCACATTTGTTAAGGGACGATTTTGCTTGAGTGCGGTTTCCTCCAGCGTGAGTTTTCCGTCATAAGCGGTCAATCCCCGACGCAGATGCTTATTGTCTTTCAGCGCCTGCTTTACGCCCTTATTTGCGATTTCCAGCAGATAGGGCAGCGTAGCGCTTGCAAGCATAATGGATGCAGTTCGTGCGAAGGCAGAGGGGATATTGTCAACGCAATAATGGGTAATTCCCTCTTCCACAAAGATAGGATCATCATGAGAAGTGCTACGACAGGTCTCCACAGCGCCGTTATCATCACAGGCTACGTCGATCAGCAGTGCGCTAGGCTTCATCAGCTTCAGATCCTCCCTATAAACCAGGTGATCCTTACGCTGCTTGGGCCAGTTGATACAGTTAATGAGCACATCACTTTCCTTCAGGCATTTGACCAGGTTTTCCCGGTTGGAGATCAGGAAAGATACGTTGCTGGGGAGCTTGGTTCGCGCTTCTTCCATTGCCTTCATGTTCACGTCAAGAATGCGAACGGTGTTGCCAAATCCTGCTGCCAGTTCTGCGGCGCCAAGGCCGGAGTTGCCTGCACCAATGATGGAAACAACGGGGGTTTCGATTCCGGTAACACTCGCCAGCAGAGTGCCATTTCCGCCAAACACCGTCTGAGAATGATGCAGCGCAGCCAGGAAGCCGCCTTTACCTGCCAGAATGCTCATGGGTTTGAGCAAGGGGAAGCCGCCGTTGGCGTCAGTAACATCCTCATAGGCAATCGCCGTTACCTTGCTGTCCAGAATGGCATCCGTTTCGGCAGGATGCCCATTGGAATGAATGTACGTAAAAACAATCTTGTCAGAAGCAAGATACTGGAATTCTTCGGGGAAAATTTCCTTCACCTTGTAGAACAGGTCTGCCTGACGATAGACTTCTTCTGCGGTCTGCAGTACGGTTGCGCCGGCAGCGATATATTCCTCGTCGGTATAGCCACTGCCTTTACCGGCATCGTGCTGTACCAACACTTTATGTCCCCGCGCACAAATCTCGCGTACGGTGGCAGGAATCGCTGCTACACGGTATTCGTTAGCCTTAATTTCTTTCAATACACCGATAACCATGGTACATTAACCTCCGTTTAAGGTAAAAAATCAAATATCTACCGCTGCCCTCTTAAAACAGGTGGCATGCCACAAAATGTTGGCCGCCACGATCGCGCAATTCAGGAGTGCTTGCACGACAAGCATCGGTAGCATAGGGACACCGCGCTGCAAAATGGCAGTCTGCCTTCATATTAATGGGCGAAGAAATCTCACCCATCAGCGGGATCTGCTGCTGCTTTACATCCACATCGGGGATAGGAATAGCAGAAAGCAGCGCCTTTGTATAAGGATGGGTAGGATTGAGAAACAGTTCCTTAGCGGGTGCTTTTTCCACGATCTGACCCAGATACATAACCGCGATATCATCGGAAAAATGGTTGACTACAGACAAGTCATGGGTAATGAACAAATAGGCGATACCATATTCATGCTGCAGATCGGTCATCAGGTTAAGGATCTGTGCCTGTATGGAGACATCCAGTGCAGAAACCGGCTCATCGCAGATGATCAGTTTAGGGTCAAGCGCCAGTGCGCGGGCAATACCGATACGCTGTCTGCGTCCACCATCCAACTCGTGGGGATAGACGTTTTCCAGACGGCTTGCCAAGCCTACCGTTTCCATCAGCTTCAACACGTGAGCTTTGTTCTCCGCATGATTATGGAAAATCTTGTTCCACTTCAGGGGCTCACCAATCAGCTCAGCTACCGTTCTTCTGGGATTCAGCGAAGAAAACGGATCCTGAAAGACGATCTGCATGTCGCGGCGCATGTGGCGCATTTCCCGTTTGCTGAGTTTGGTCACATCTTTTCCATCAAACAGAACCTGACCATCGGTAGGTTCTACAAGACGCAGAATCGCACGGCCGGTGGTGGATTTTCCGCAACCGGATTCACCTACCAGACCCAGCGTTTTACCTGCATCCAGTGTGAAAGAAACATCATCCACTGCCTGGAGGATACCTTTACCGGTCTTAAAGTATTTTTTCAGATTTTTAACTTCCAGCAAATGTTCACTCATAATACCGTTACCTCCTTACAGCGAGAATGCAGGATCATCATAGGCACAGCATGCCACATAATGATTATCACCGAAGTATGTCTTT
>JAZSQH010000115.1:0-3495 GCA_045537865.1 Faecousia sp.
TGTTTTCGTTTTTGCCTGTGCGATAGCTGTTTTCTTTATCAAGTAACAGGAGGCGTATTATGGCGAAGCACGAATTTGGAATTATGGAATCTGCTCCAATTAGCGGAAAACGGTATGATGAATATGAGCCTAAGAAATACAATTGCATAGCTATTGACGATGATTACATCGAGGGCATTCAGGAGCAGCTACTTGTATTCAATAGTTTCTGCCACACAGTAGATATCCCGATGAACGGACTTAATTACGCCGGTATCACGCTGATTCCACCATCATCCATAGCTGCATTTCTAACGGTTATTGGAACCAGCTCGGAGTATGCAGATCTAAGGAATCTGCTGATGGACGCAAAAAATAGAAACAAATACGTGATCCATTATGGATTGTAAGATTGGAGTGAAGAAGTTGAAAATATATAAATGCTTGTATGCGGTGTCCGCACTTATGGCATTGGGCTTCGTTATACATACCATCGTTGATGCGTTCAGGTATGATAGTATGCTTACTTCGTTTCCATTCTATGCGTTTGTTCTCGGTCATGCGGTTACGTACCTTGTACCGAGTCTCGTTGTCTCTGTTGTCGCATTGATCGTGAAAAAGAAGCTTGCAATCAAAGAGAGTAAATAACCCATGAATTACAGGAGGTTGCCATGACAGCAAAGAAAAAGAAGTTCATATTCCTTGCTGTTGTGGCAACTATCCTTATAGCACTGGTTATCTGGATCGTTTGGGGAAACACAGCGTTGGAGCTGAACGCATATACCATCAGCAGCTCCAATCTTCCGGAGAGCTTTGACGGCTATAGAATCGCTCATGTGTCTGATCTGCACAATACAGAAATAGGCAAGGGGAACGAAAAACTCTCGACGATGCTCCGGGATGCAGATCCGGATATGATCGCCATCACAGGAGATCTGATCGATTCCCGTAATACTGATATTGAGATTGCTCTTCAGTTCGTTCGTGAAGCAGTAAAGATCGCACCGTGCTACTATGTTACCGGTAATCACGAAGCACGTGTAAACGAGTATGGTGAACTGAAGGCCGGGATGGAGGCCGCAGGCGTCGCCGTGCTGGAAGATGTAAAAACTGAAATCAGTCTGGAGGGCGAGACTATCACGCTGATCGGCGTCAACGACCCCAGTTTCCAGACCGATTATTTGTTTGGAGACTCCGAAACGGTTATGAACACCAAGCTAGAAGAGCTCCATACTGAAAACGATGGGTTTACCATTCTGCTGTCCCACCGGCCGGAACTGTTCGATACCTATGTAGATCAAGATGTTGACTTGGTCCTCAGTGGCCATGCCCATGGTGGCCAGTTCCGCCTGCCCTTTATCGGTGGCTTGGTAGCACCTAACCAGGGTTTGTTCCCCGAATTCGATGCAGGCATCTACACGGAAGACAATACCAATATGCTCGTGAGCCGAGGTGTTGGAAACAGCATCCTTCCGTTCCGGATCAACAACCGCCCGGAAGTAATACTGATTGAACTGCAGGCAAAGTAAGGAGGCAGCATATGAGCTTTTGTACCTATATTGCATCCGATAAACCATTTCTCGAGAGCACCTATCTATGGCCGCTAAGCCGTGGTGGTGAGGATATTTACACAAAAAAGGTCTATGTTGCCCAGATCGTTCCCGATTTGGATGACCATTCCGTGGTGCTTTCCTATATTCAAAACCATATGAAAACTGCCGAGGAACTGGAACTTTGGCACATTTGGCAGGGAGTGGAATCCGAACCGGTGATCCGCACTCAAACGGTTCCCGTTGGGGAATTAACGGTAGATCATATTCTGGAACTCCAAAGCCGGGATGTATTTGCCACAACGACACAATATGAGATCCCGGTGCAGTACCGAATCGTTATTGTAAAATGATAAGTGGATTTGGTAGACCTGTTAGATAGTAATGGAGGAGCAACTGGAAACGGATGTAGAAGCGGCAAATGGCAACTGCATAAGAAAACCCGGAATTGGACGCGAGATAATCACGAAACCAATTCCGGGACATTTTATTTCATTCTTTCACGCAGGTTAAGCACCTTTTCTTCGATCAGCTGAATGGTTGTCAAGAATGCGTCATCGCTCTTGCCACTGGGATCTTCCAATCCCCAGTCCTCCCGATGCGAACATGGTAAAAACGGACACTGGACATTACAGCCCATCGTGATAACCACATCTACTTCCGGGATATCGGACAGAAGTTTGCTGTACTGGGTTTCCTCCATATCAATACCATGAACTTGTTTCATAAGCCGGACGGCATCTTGGTTAATTTTGGGTTTGGTCTCCGTGCCGGCAGAATAGCTTTCAAACACATCACTTGCTAATTTCTTTCCAAGTGCTTCGGCGATTTGGCTTCGGCAGGAGTTGTGGACACAGATAAAGGCTACTTTCTTCATGCTTCCCCTCCGAAGAATGGACATCTTTTTCCAATGCACTGATTGTTTTGTGAAGAACGAGTACAGATAGGTGCCGATTTAGTCATTTGCACATGCAGATGTTCAGCCACGAAATCCACAGCAGCCAGAATCGCGATGTAGGAATCGCGCTTGCAGCAGCGCGGACCTCCGTTTTTACCGATGCTATCCAGTGCTTTTCCCGTCATTTGGTTGCTGAATCCCCAGGGTTCCTGTGCCAGAGGAGTAGATTCTGTTACTATTGAAACGAACTGGCCGGCACTGATCCCAGCGCCACAAGCTCCCCAAAATCCGCAGGCACCTCCCGGAACCGCCTTGCCCCGGTTATACATTTCTATCAAAGCATTTTCTAAGTCCAGTTTGCCACCTGCGTTTCCGTAGGCTGTTATCAAAGCTGCGCCAACCATTACATGATGCTCCGGCCCATGCATATGGCAGAAAGGCATCGACATCATTTTTTCCAATATCTCCAGCGGATCGCAGGATGCTTCTGCTAAGCATAGGCCAAGGATTGTATCCATTCCCTTTGTGTGGCAGTCACTGCATACATAATGCCCGTTAACACACCGAGTCTTACTGGCTTCGTGCTTGTGGCAGATAGCACACTCCATCTGTTCTTCATGCAACAAATACTCCAATGGGGCATTGCAGATCAAACATTCTTCTTTCATAGTCAACCTCATGGTGCGCCTCCTGTTCTGTGATATCAATATTATAGCAAGCATAGCGAATGTGTGCAAGATGCGAATATGTTACTTTGCATTGCTTGAGGCAACTGTCGCCCGGTGCTATAATGGCAGCACAAAGGAGGCAGTGTTATGTTTGGAGAAAATTTGAAAACACTTCGCAAGAACAAAGGCATCACCCAGGAGGAACTAGCAGCCAGACTGAATGTTGTCCGGCAGACTATCTCCAAGTGGGAGAAAGGCCAGTCTGTACCGGACGCGGAAATGCTGGTAAAGCTGGCAGAAATTTTTGAGGTGCAGGTTAGCCAGTTACTTGGTTCCAGGATCGAGCCGGATGCCTAGCCGGATGCTTTAGCAGAACAGCTTGCCCGAATCAATGAGCAGC
>JAZSQH010000124.1:0-19689 GCA_045537865.1 Faecousia sp.
CAATCAGATGGCTGCGGTTGATCTGCCCCACACCGGTAACAGCCGCGCACTGGCCGGCTTTTACAGAATCCAGGAGCGCAGCATATTCAGGAATGGTCTTCAGTACAGTTAATAGCTGCTCCATATACTACCTCACAAAAAGTTTTTCTCCACGTAGCAACGCGGAAAGGGGAGTTTGATCCCCTTTCCGTGATGGTTCTACAATATTCTGCTTATTTGCCATTAAAGCGGTTTGCCGCTGCCTGTGTACCTTGTTCCATGATGCACAGTGCTGCTTCACCCGCGTTTACCAGCGCATCTGACAGCAACTTTTCTTCCTGGGCTGAGAAAGTGGAGAGCACCCAGTCGGCAAGATCCCGCTCTGGCTCCGGCTTGGAACCAACGCCGATCTTAACTCTGGGGAAATCCTGGCTGCCAAGTTCTTGAATGATGGATTTTATGCCGTTGTGACCGCCGGCAGACCCATCGGAACGAACACGGAGCCTACCCGGTGCCAGGGAAATGTCATCAAACATAACAATGATCCGCTGGGGAGGGATGTTAAAGTAGGCAGAGATCTGCACCACCGACCGGCCGGACAAATTCATAAAGGTCTGCGGCTTCAGCAGCAGCAGCTTTTTGCCGTTGCAGGAAGTTTGCCCATAAAGGCCCTGAAACTTACCCTTATCGATCTTACAACCCAGCTTTTCGGCCAGTGCATCCAGCGCACGAAACCCGCAGTTGTGCCGCGTACGCTCGTATTCACGGCCGGGATTCCCAAGACCGACGATCAGCCAGGTCTCCTTGCTTTTCCCAAACACGGCTTAGAACAGGTCGGCGATGGAGGTGCCGCCGTGGATGTGAGCGATCGCCCGGGCAAAGATCGGAGCAACATCCAGCTGCTTGATCTTATCAGAGGGGCAGTCAGCGGGCAGGGGAATGGTGTTGTGTACGACCAGCTCCTTAATAGCGCTGGCGTTGATGCGCTCAAAAGCGGGACCGGACAAAACACCGTGGGTAGCGCAGGCATAAACTTCCTTAGCACCGCCAACCTCCACAAGAGCATTGGCAGCATTGCAAAGAGATCCGGCGGTGTCGACCATGTCGTCAAACAGGATACAGGTCTTGCCCTTGACATCGCCGATCACGTTCATGACTTCACACACGTTTGCCTTTTGACGGCGCTTGTCAACGATAGCCAGACCCATGTGTACCTTGGAAGCAAATGTACGGGCGCGGGCAACAGAGCCGACGTCGGGGGATACGACAACGAAATCGTCGTGGTTGAACTTGTCCTCGGGGAACTTCTCCATGTAGTATTTTACAAAAGTGGGGTTGCCCAGCAGGTGATCCACGGGAATATCAAAGAAGCCCTGAATCTGGGATGCATGCAGATCCATAGTCAGCACGCGGTCTGCGCCGGCGACGGTCAGCAGGTTTGCAACCAGCTTAGCAGAGATGGGGTCACGGCTCTTTGCCTTACGCTCCTGCCGTGCGTAACCGAAGTAGGGGATAACAGCGGTAATACGGCTTGCAGATGCACGGCGGCAAGCGTCGATCATAACCAGCAGCTCCATCAGGTGGTCGTTGACCGGCTTGCAGGTGGACTGAATCAGAAATACGTCAGCGCCACGAACGGTTTCGTACAGAGAGACAGAAGCCTCGCCGTCGGCGAAGGTCTTGACCTCGCTGTTGCCCATGGGCAAACCAAGCTCCTTGCAAACTGTTTCAGCAAAGGCACGATTGGAATTGCCACAGAAAATTTTAATGTTTTCTCCGTATGCGATCATCTTGGGTAAACCTCACTTTATGTCATCTATTTCTGCCCGCATTCAGACAGTGGGCATATTCAGCTATATTATAGCACCATCCGGCATGGAAATGCAACACCATTGAACCTAAAAATACAACAAAAAATCAGAAATATTTTCAAATGTGACTGTAAAAATCACAAGAGCGAGAAAATGATGCAATTTTACATGGAGTTTCCTGGGCAAGAGAGAATTTCTTTGGATTTTTTACTTGTTTGTGTCTACATTTCGTGGTATAATATTGTGAAATACTTTTAAGGATCAGGTGCATTCAATGAATGATAAGATCATAATTCAGGGTGCAAGGGAAAACAACTTAAAAAATGTAGATCTGACCATCCCCAGAGATAAGCTGGTGGTGCTTACGGGTCTTTCCGGCTCAGGAAAATCCAGCCTTGCGTTTGATACCATCTATGCAGAGGGTCAGCGCCGGTATGTGGAGAGCCTCAGTGCCTATGCCCGGCAGTTTCTGGGACAGATGGACAAGCCGGACGTGGATTCTATCGACGGTCTGTCTCCGGCGATCTCCATTGATCAGAAAACCACATCCAAGAATCCCCGTTCTACTGTGGGTACGGTGACAGAAATCTATGACTACCTGCGCTTGCTTTGGGCAAGGGCGGGTATTCCCCATTGTCCCAAATGCGGCAAGGAGATTCGCCGTCAGACTATCGATCAGATCGTGGATCGGATCGAAGCCATGGGCGACGGGACGAAGTTTATTGTGCTTTCTCCTATTGTACGTGGTAAAAAGGGCGAGCATGTAAAGGTGTTTGAAGATGCCAGAAAATCCGGTTTTGCCCGGGTGCGTGTTGACGGTATTTTGTATGATCTGAGCGAGCAGATCACTTGCGAGAAAAATAAAAAGCACACCATTGAGCTGGTAGTGGATCGCCTTGTGATCCGTGAGGGTCAGCATCGCAGATTGGCAGATTCTGTGGAAACTGCCTGCCATCATTCCGGTGGATTGGTGACGATCCAACTGCCGGAAACTGGGGAGGAGATCAGTTTTTCTCAAAACTATGCCTGCGAGGACTGCGGTATCAGCCTTACGGAGCTGGAACCCCGGATGTTCTCGTTTAACAATCCGGCCGGCGCATGCCCGGCATGTACCGGTTTGGGATTTCAGATGATCGCAGACCCGGATCTGGTCATTCCGGATAAATCCAAGTCGATTTTTGAGGGCGCAATTCAGGTCAGCGGCTGGAACAGCGTGCGGACAGATTCCATTTTCCGCATGTATTTTGAGGCGCTTTCCAAAAAATACCATTTCTCCCTGACCGACCCGGTCAGTACGCTGTCTGAGGAAGCGCTGGATGTGATATTCAACGGCACAAAGGGCGAAAAATTGCGTATGACCTACAACCGCGGCAACGGCATGGGTGTTCTGGAGCAGCCTTTTGAGGGTATTCTCAATAACATTACCCGTCGCTTCCGGGAAACACAGTCTGACTTTGCCCGGAAGGAAATGGAGGAGTGCATGGCATCTGCGCCTTGTCCGGAATGTCACGGTGAGCGCTTGTCAGATGTTGCCCGGGCGGTGACGGTGGGCGGCATGGGCATCATGGAATTCTGCCGCATGAGCATCCGGCAGGAACTGGATTTTATGGAGAATCTGAAGCTGGAAGGCAACATGGCCATGGTGGCGGAGCAGATCGTCCGTGAGATCAAGGAAAGACTGCGCTTTCTCATGGATGTGGGTCTGCAGTACTTGACCCTTTCCAGAGCCGCATCTACGCTTTCCGGCGGTGAGAGCCAGCGAATTCGTTTGGCGACCCAGATCGGCTCATCGCTGATGGGTGTTCTGTATATTCTGGACGAGCCGTCCATCGGCTTACACCAAAGAGATAATGACAAGCTGTTGGCAACGCTGAAGCGTTTGCGTGATTTGGGTAATACCCTGATCGTGGTGGAGCATGACGAGGATACCATGCGCGCTGCGGACTATATCGTGGATGTGGGTCCCGGCGCAGGCTGCCGCGGTGGTGAGATCGTTGCGGCGGGATCGCTGGAGGATATTATTGCTAACCCCCGTTCTGTTACCGGTCAGTACTTGTCCGGCTCTAAGAAAATACCGGTGCCCAGCGCACGACGTGCTGGAAGCGGCGCGCACTTGACCGTGCGTGGAGCGCAGGTCAATAATCTGAAAGATATTGATGTGCAAATTCCCCTTGGCACGCTGACTTGTGTCACCGGTGTTTCCGGATCCGGCAAGTCCAGCCTGATCAATGAAGTGCTGAATAAAACGTTGCTCAATAAGCTCAATCATGCCCGTACAAGACCCGGCGCTTGCCGTTGCATTGAGGGCATGGAGCACTTGGATAAAGTGATCGACATCGACCAGAGCCCCATCGGTCGCACACCTCGTTCCAATCCTGCCACCTACACCGGTTTATTCAATGACATCCGTGACTTGTTTGCGTCCACTGCCGATGCGAAAATGCGGGGTTACGGACCGGGTCGTTTCTCCTTTAATGTAAAGGGCGGCAGATGCGAGGCGTGTAATGGCGACGGACTGATGAAAATAGAGATGCATTTTCTTGCGGATGTGTATGTCCCTTGCGAGGTTTGCCGTGGTCAACGGTATAACCGGGAAACCCTGGAGGTGCAGTATAAGGGTAAGAATATTGCCCAGGTGCTGGATATGACGGCGGAAGAAGCGGTAGAATTTTTTGGGAATCTGCCCAAGATCCGCAGAAAAGCGCAGACACTGGTGGAGGTAGGTCTGGGGTATGTAAAACTGGGACAGTCCAGCACCACACTTTCCGGCGGCGAGGCGCAGCGTGTAAAGCTGGCTACGGAGCTGGCAAGAGTTTCCACCGGCAGAACGATCTATATTCTGGACGTGCCTACCACCGGCCTGCATGTGGCAGATGTGCATAAGCTCATTGATGTACTGCAGAAATTGGTGGATGCCGGCAATACCGTGCTGGTGATCGAGCATAATTTGGATGTGATCAAGACTGCGGATTATATCATTGACCTTGGTCCTGACGGCGGCGACGAGGGCGGTTATGTGATCGCCCAAGGCACACCTGAGCAGGTTGCCGGGGTAGAGCAAAGCTATACCGGTCAATATCTGAAGCGTTGTTTGTAAACAAAATACCCCGACCGTTATCGGTCGGGGTAGGATATTACAAATAATCGTCAAGCAGGTCTGCTGGCAATATATCGGAAAGTTCCACGATGGCATGATCGTGGCCGCCGGCATAATCCACGGGCAACAGCACCGGGGAGCGAAGCGTGTTGCTTTGCGTAGGATCTGCGGATAGGGTGATGGTGGCGCGGATACGGTCGTCAGCAGGCAGATCTGCCAACACTGTGCCGCCGTGCATCATTGCTACTTTTCTTACGATAGAAAGACCCAACCCCAATCCGCTGCCGGTGATATCAACACCGGGCTGACGGAGATAGCGGCTGAATAAGTTGCTGCGATCCACACCATTTTCCGGTTGGATGTTATTTTCCACCGTGAAAAACAATTTGTTGTTGCAGTGAGTCAGTATAGCTTGTACACTGCTCTCCGGCGGTGAATATTTCAGCGCATTGGAGATCAGGTTCAGTACAGCACGCTCCAGCAGAGTGGCATCCAAAGCTATGGAAACGCTGATTTTGGGCAGTGTGTATTCCAGCTTCCGGCCGGATTGCCGGACAAGGGCAGATGCCTTTTGCAGAATCTCATCAAACACCCAAACCGCATCACGATGCTCCATGTGGTATGCCGATTCCTTGGTCAGCCGACCGGAATCAGACATATTACCCACCATTCGCAGAATCCGGTGCAGATCCCGGCGAATGTGGATCATCTGCGCCTTGGTGTCATCTTGCATATTGTCGCTGTCCATCAGCTGTTGAGTCGATGCCATGATGTTGGACAGTGGCGCACGCAGATTTTGGGCAGCCAGGGCAAATGCCTGCATTTGTGGGGTGTCATAGTCGGAGTCCAAAACAAACAAATGACAATCATCAATGATAGTCACGGTTGCCGGACACTTAACGTTTTCAATATTAAGCGCAAGACTCAATCGTCCGCTCTGGAAATTGTGATATTCTTCAGCGCCAACGCAAATCAGGCTGGCTACAGAGGCGTCCACCCGGATGTTTCGCTGCGCAGCAGGCGCATTGACGTATATGACCGCGCCATCCTTAACCAGGAATGCCGGGTATAGGAGCTGTTCGAGCATTTCAGCTGACGGCATTGTCAAATCCATGGTGATCACCCCTTTCTGCCTAGGATGTGCAGATTACTTAAAAATATTGTCGACGGTTTTCGACATACTTATATGCTTATTTTAACGAACAAATGAAAAAATAGCAAGATAAATCGTATTTGAGGTGAAAAAATGTCAATTCACGAGGGACATCGTCAGCGTGTTAAGAATCGCTTCGCCAAGGAAGGCTTAGATAGCTTTGAGCCCCATCAGGTGTTGGAACTGCTTTTGTTCTATTGCATTCCCCGACGGGATACCAATGCGATCGCACATAAATTGCTGGAAAAATTCGGTACATTTCACCAAGTTCTAGATGCGCCGATCCGGGAGTTGGAGAAGGTGGAGGGTATGGGCAAAAACGCTGCCCGTTTTCTCTCCCTCGTCCGGGAAACGGATCGATATTATCAAATCAGCTGCAATACAGAGCGAAAGGCGCTGCACACCATTGAGGAGTGTGGTCGGTACTTGGCTGCATTTTTCGAAGGTCAGAAAAACGAAACCGTATATCTGCTTTGTCTGGATGCCAAGTGCATGGTGCTTAGTTGCCGAAAGGTATCAGAGGGTAGTGTTAATTCTGTTGGTGTGCCGATTCGCAAAATTGTGGATATTGCCATGAGTACCAACGCTACATCTGTGGTTCTGGCGCATAATCACCCCAGCGGACTGGCGCTTCCGTCCTCTGATGATATTACTACCACCCTGAAACTGGCCAAAGCGTTGGCACTTGTGGACGTGGTTTTGAATGACCATGTAGTGGTAGCTGACGGAGATTATATCTCCTTTGTGCAATCCGGAATTTACAGAGCGGATATGGCGCAGCCGTAAAGCTCATTGCGGAGGTTAATGGATGCGTAAATTTAGAAGAATTATAGTGCCGTTGCTGGTGATCCTGGTTGCGTTGGTGGGCTGGCTGACCCAGCGAAAGGACGTTCCGGTATACAGCGACAGCGTTAAAAATGTGCCGGCCTTTACGGATCAGGCTTATGTGATCATCAACAACAATCAACCGGAGTTCTCCGAGGAAGATATAACAACTAAAGCCTATGAGTATTATTCAGATTTGGATGCTTATGGGCGATGCGGTTATGCCATGGCATGTTTGGGCTTAGAATTGATGCCCACAGAGGATCGGGAAAGTATTAGCGATGTGAAGCCTTCGGGCTGGGTGCAGGCGCAGTATGACCTGGTTGAGGGAGAAAATCTCTATAACCGCTGCCACCTGATCGGGTTTCAGTTGTCCGGCGAAAATGCCAACAAAGAAAATCTGATCACCGGCACTCGTTATCTAAATGTAGAGGGCATGTTGCCCTTTGAGAATAAGGTTGCCGACTACATCAAAGATACGGGCAACCATGTGATCTACCGTGTGACACCCATCTATGAAGGTAGTGAACTGGTGGCAAGGGGTGTACAGCTGGAAGCGAAGTCTGTTGAGGATGATGGGATTTGTTTTCACGTCTATGTCTATAACAATCAACCCGGTGTGATCATCGATTATGCCACCGGCGAAAGCTGGCTTGACGGCGAACAGTTGCAGACTACCACAAAAGAACAGACCGGCAGCTACATACTCAACACCAATTCCAAGAAGTTTCATGGTGTTGACTGCGGTCAGGCAAAGGATATTAAAGACACAAACAAAGAAATTTTCAGCGGCAGCCGGGAGGAATTACTGCAAAAAGGGTATACTGCCAGTAAGTGCTGCAATCCATAAAGTAAGGCGGTGATCGAATGGATCGCTTTGAACTGATTTCTGAATATAAGCCGTCCGGCGATCAACCGGATGCGATCAATAACCTTGTTAATGGTGTGAATTGGGGTCTGCGTGAGCAGACGCTGATGGGCGTTACCGGTTCCGGTAAAACCTTCACCATGGCATCGGTGATCGAAAAATTGAATAGACCCACGCTGGTGCTGGCGCATAATAAAACGCTGGCAGCCCAGCTGTGCAGCGAGTTCCGTGAATTTTTCCCCAATAATGCGGTGGAATATTTTATTTCCTACTATGACTACTATCAGCCGGAGGCATATATCGCCCATACCGATACCTATATCGAAAAAGATTCCTCTGTGAACGAGGAGATCGACCGGCTGCGGCATAGCGCCACTTCGGCGCTGTTTGAGCGCAGAGATGTGATTGTGGTGTCTTCTGTTAGCTGCCTGTATGGCTTGGGTGACCCTATTGACTATAAGAGCATGGTGATCTCTCTGCGTGTAGGGCAGGAGCGTCCTTTGGACGATATTCTGCGCAAACTCACCGAGATCCGCTACGAGCGCAATGATATTGACTTTTCCCGTAATAAGTTTCGCTTGCGGGGCGACACGCTGGAGGTCTATCCGGCATATTGGTCGGGGCGAGCGATCCGTGTGGAGTTCTTTGGTGATGAGATCGACCGGATATCTGAAATCAACGCCGTGACCGGCATGGTGGAACGGTATATCGACCATGTGGCAATTTACCCGGCAAGCCACTATGTGGCGTCCCGGGAAAAACTGGAGCGTGCTATGGCGGATATCCGCCGGGAATGTGACGAACAGGTTGCATGGTTCCGTGCCCAGGATAAACTGCTGGAGGCGCAGCGTATTGCCCAGCGCACCAACTATGATCTGGAAATGCTGACGGAGATCGGATTCTGCACCGGTATCGAGAATTATTCCCGTGTGATCCAGGGCAGAGAGCCGGGCACACCGCCTACCACGCTGCTGGATTATTTCCCGGATGACTTTTTGTTGTTCGTGGACGAAAGTCATGTGACACTGCCCCAGTGCAGAGCTATGTATGCCGGCGACAGAAGCCGGAAAGATGCCCTTGTAAATTACGGCTTCCGCCTGCCCTCGGCATACGACAACCGCCCGCTGAATTTTGAGGAATTTGATTCCAAGTTAAATCAGGTAATTTATGTATCTGCCACCCCGGCAGAATATGAAAAGACCCGCTCCGGTCAGATCGTGGAGCAGGTGATTCGTCCCACCGGACTGCTGGATCCCATTGTAGAGGTGCGTCCCATTGAGGGTCAGATCGATGACCTGATCGGCGAGATCAATGCCCGAACAGCGAAAAATGAGCGTGTGCTGATCACCACACTGACAAAGAAAATGGCGGAGGATCTGACCAACCACCTGCTGGATATGGGTATCCGTGTGCGCTATATGCACTCTGACATCGGTGCGATGGAGCGTATGGAGATCATCCGGGATCTGCGCATGGCAAAGTTTGATGTGCTTGTAGGTATCAACCTACTGCGAGAGGGTCTTGACCTGCCGGAAGTCAGTCTGGTGGCGATTCTGGATGCAGACAAGGAAGGTTTTCTTCGGTCTGAAACCAGTCTGATCCAAACTATTGGCAGAGCTGCCCGAAATGCAGACGGCAAGGTTATTATGTATGCGGATAATATCACCGCCTCCATGCAGGCGGCGATGGACGAAACGAAGCGCCGCCGTGGTATTCAGGATGCCTACAATAAGGCCAACGGTATCGAGCCGAAAACTATTATCAAGTCTGTGCGTGACCTGATCGAGATTTCTTCTCCCACGGCAGAACGAAAGGGTAGAAGCGGTCTGAAAATGACTAAGGCAGAGCGGGAGAAAGAAATCGCCCGTTTGGAAAAGCAAATGAAGGAAGCGGCGAAGATGATGGAATACGAATATGCAGCAGTGCTGCGAGATCAGATCATTGAACTGCGTGGTCAAACTAAATAAGAAAAGCTGCTGTGGAAATCCACAGCAGCTTTTTGTATTATTGGGGGACGGTGCCTCGTGTGCCGTCCAGAACGGAGATGGGATCAAAAATGCCGGTAAACCAATCATCGTGGTGCGCCATGTTGGAGCCGGTGACCAGAATACGGCCTTGGCGAACATGGTCATTGAGTGCAGTAAACCAGGTCGTTCCCTCAGTGCAGAAACCGAGATAGTGGGTAAAACCATAGCTTCTCAGCAGACTGTACTTGTCACCGGAGTAGGCGGCGGTGCTGTCAGAAATATCGCTGGTCTGGGCAAATACCAAAATATTTGTATCGCCCAGCAGGGGAGACACCTCGGATTCCCAGCGATCCAGGTCAGCCCGGATCTGGTCTGCTGTGCGATTGCCGTAGGGAATGTTGTCGTAGGTGTAGCATGCCAGCTCATAACCATCATCACGCAATGCCTGCGCAATTTCCATTGCGCCGTCAACCTGCTCCTGATAATAGTCCTCGCCAAAGAACTCCTTTGCTTCCGGATTGGTGCGGTAGCCGAACAGTCCGTCGTAGCCGGTGACGGCCAGGATCGCCTTGGCGCCCTTATAAGAAAATCCGGGGTGTGTCTCAATAAAGGAATTCAGAATGGGAACAAGATCATATGCATCTGTTACGGTTTCACCGACGCTGTTAACCAGTTCGCAGGCCAAATTTCCGTTGGCATCGATCACCAGTTTGCTGGCAAAACCTGCGCCGCCGGCGTCAGGAAGCTTGTCACCGTCGCTGTCAACCATATATGTGTTGTAGTTGACATTGGTTTGTGTGATGATCAACGGCTTTTTACCGCTGGGCAAATACAGTTCCTTGGGTGTTGTGCCGTCGGTAAGATCAGCCATTTTTACCAGTACATAGTTGTTGTCGTATAACTGGTTGAGGATATTCAGGAATTCATCCGTTGTAACAAAATTGCGGTTGTATGCAGTGCCGTAGGTGGCATCCGAAAATGCTCGTTCCGGGTCGGCGATCAGCAGCTGAAAGGATAGATTCAGCACCTTGCCGGGATCGTCCCACAACACAAGAGCATCCTTGTCTGCGGTGTATTTTGCGTGGTTATTGGCGATCTCCTCGTAATCTGCCATATTACCTGAGAAGGACTCCAGCGCAGCGATAGCAGCATCATAATCATATTGTTCTGCGTAGGCTGCGGCGGTGATCAGCAGCTGTTGCGCCTCGGCATCCAACCGTGCCTTTTCCTCGGCAGCGGCGATAGATGAGGCCAGGCTTATCTGCTGGTCGTATTTTCTTTGCTGTACTCCACGGACGATAGAACCGATTACGAAAACAAGGATCATCAGCAGCGCAGCACCGGCGATAATCACCGGCAGGTATGCTTCCTTAAAAATCTCCATTTGTGTGCGGGGTTTGCGTCTGGGTCGGGTTTGCTGACCGTCATCATTGCGCATTTGTTCCATATTGGCTCCGCCTTTCAAGATATTTGCGATTATTATAGCGGAAAAATTATGAAAAAGCAAGGTAAATGACGTTTTGTTAACACACTTGCAATTATTTTTATTTTGGGGTATTATTTTATAAGCAAGAAATTAAGGAGCATTTTATGGAAAAGATCACCAGCTTTACCATTGACCATATCAAACTCCAGCCGGGACTGTACGTTTCCCGGATGGATCAAATTGGCAATGAAACTGTCACTACTTTTGATTTGCGTGTGACAAGCCCCAATGATGAACCGGTTATGAATACGGCGGAAGTGCATACCATTGAGCATCTTGCGGCTACGTATTTGCGCAATGATCCCCAGTGGAAAGACCGCGTGTTGTACTTTGGCCCTATGGGCTGCCGCACCGGTTTTTATCTGCTGCTGGCAGGGCAGTTAACTTCCCGGCAGGTTTTGCCGCTGGTGACTGCGTGTTTCCGTTTTGTGGCGGAATATGCCGGCGAGATCCCCGGCGCAAGCGCAAAAGATTGCGGTAATTACCTGGATATGAATTTGCCTATGGCAAAGCATTGGGGCAAGCGGTATCTGGAATTGCTGGAAAATTTGGATGACAGCCGTTTGGAATATCCGCAGTAAGGAGATATAATATGAAACTTGGTATTATCGGCGCAATGTCGGTGGAAGTGGAAACATTGAAAGCGCAAATGACCGACCTGACGATCACGGAAAAGGCAGGTATGACCTTCTATGAGGGCGCACTTGCCCAACTGAGTGTTGTGGTTGTAGTCTGCGGTGTTGGCAAGGTCAATGCGGCGCTCTGCGTGCAGGCGCTGTGTGATTGTTTTGGGGTCACCCATTTGGTCAACACCGGTGTTGCCGGTTCTTTGTGCGCCGAATTGGATATTGGCGACTTCGTGATCAGTCGGCAGGCTATATATCACGATTTCGATTGCCACGTGCTGAACCCTGCCTATGTGGTGGGACAAGTTCCCGGACTTTCTGTTCGTGCGTTCCCGGCTGACGAAATGATGATCGCCAATGCGTTGTCAGCAGCAGAGGAAGTGCATAGCGGACACTGCCGTGTTGGTACGGTGGCAAGCGGCGACAAGTTTGTGTTCCAAAAGGAGCACAAAGCCCAGATCGTTTCTGACACCGGCGCTATTTGCACCGAAATGGAGGGCGCAGCTATTGCCCATGCGGCATGGCGCAACGGTGTGCCGTTTGTGGTGATTCGGGCAATTTCTGATAAGGCAGATGATTCTGCTCAAATGGATTATCCCACTTTTGAGGCCATGGCGGCAAAGCGTTGCGCTGCCGTTACCTACAAAATGGCAGAAAAATTGAAGCAGTACGCATAAGAAAAAGCAGCAGGTCATCGACCTGCTGCTTCGTTTATTTTGTTGGCAGCTTGCGCACTGGGCAGTTCGTAGGTTTGTCTGGCTTGGTATACCAGCTCGTAGGGCAGACCTTCGATCACATAGCTGCCGATATACTCAATACCCGACGCCGTTGGCAGACCGGAGTTTTTGTCGATCTCCAGATAACCCACCAATTTGTCTGTGTGGTTTTCCTCAGCCAGTTCGTTCAGCAGTTCCGGCTTTTGATATAATGTTTGACAAGCATTACTGCGAAGCACCTGCGCAAAGGCTCCGGTCGCGGAATACTGGATCCGGATGGTGTTGCCGTTTTCAGAATATGTTGCATTCAAAACATCCTGCGGCAGCATAATCGTGCTGACTAGGTGGTTTTGGCAGTAATCCAGCATGGTTTCCGGGTCTATCTGTGCGTTTTCGTTGGCGTTGCCGCCGTCTGCCCGGATGCTGTATTTTCCATCAACAAACAGTTCCTCGTGCAAATGCTTTGTTACATCGCCGATTCGGCCGGTGTTCAGCAGCTGGGTCTGGGTATCGACTCTGGCTGCCCAACCGTCGGCATTGGCGGTGTAGAGGGATACGGATCGGGTACGCTCATCGCCAAATGCCTGACAATATATACGCTCATTAAAATATGCAGATGTATTTTGCGCTTGCAGCAGATAGCCGGCTGCCCGCTCCAAGGCTTTCGGAGCGTCCAGATAGGTTATGGGTGTATAGGCGGCCTTGTCCAACGGAACCACCACACCATCACCGTTTTCGGTTATCTGCGCAGTAACCTGCAGATGAATGGTGCTGTCGCCACGGGTGTAGGTGACTGCATATACACTTTCCAGAATCGTTCCTTCATGGCTGACCCGGACTGCGCCGGACGCATCCTGGAATTGTGAATCGCTCTGCTGCGCCCAGCTTTCCACAGCGGTGGGTTGCCGGAAAATAATAAGATAGCTGTTTCCGTTATCAAAGCCGTAAACTTGCTGGTACAGATTTGCGTCTAACAGCACTGTCGGCACCAGTCGGCTTCGGTATTCTGCAGATCCCATTTGCCCCAGGAACTTACTGCCGTCTACGCTGATATAGGCGATGCCGTCTGCGTAAATTTCGGAGCTTATAACGGTGTGATCGCCCATGGAGAGCGTTTCATCCAAACGGGATACATATTGTAGCGAATCGTAGTTCTCATACACGATTGCTTGCTGTGCTTTTTCCGTAAATACTGCTCCGCTTGTGACTGTTTGCTGGACTTTTGATACAGACAAACTGACATCGTCGGTGGGCATCGCATTGACCGCATCGGCATAAATCTGCAAAGGGTCATCCATGACTTGAAATGCAGTTCCGCTTGCGCCGGCAGGGAATATTCCATTGCCGATCAGACCTAATACCAGCGCCAATGCGCCGGCGATGCCAACGATTATAAGCCGTCTTTTCATAACGCTCTCCTTTCTTTGGTAGTGGCATTATCATATCAAAAATGCGAAAAAGTGTCAAGAAATCAACGGGAGGATCCATCGATCCTCCCGTTGTGTGTTATTTCAGTTCAATATTGAAAGGCATGTTGCCGTGGGGCTCGATCTTGCCGGCCAGCGCATCGATAGCGTACAGCTGGGCATCGGGCATGATATAACCAAAGATGGCACGCTTGAGGTGCATCAGCGGCTCCAGCGCGAAGGGGTTGCCGAAGTGAACCACTGCAGCCAGCTTGCCAGCCAGATTGACGGAATCGATCAGTACCTCGGCGCGGCGGGTCATACAGTCAGTACCCAGATATGCACGGGTCTCACAGTATGTAACGAAAATAACTTCGTCAGCCTTGGTGGTTGCGTTGAGGACACGGACATTGCTTCTTGCGTCCGGATATTCGGTCATGAACATAACACGAGCATCGGGGAAGTCTGCCTCGATCCGCTCTGCGATCTTCTTGGGATAATACCATGCAGTGGTATTGGTTTCAAACAACTCATCCTCTTCCTTGAAGTCCAGGGGAGTCATGATAACAAACAGCTTGTTGGAGCCGGAGTCCAAAGCAGGGGAGACACCTTCGTCACAAATAGCGGTGACAGACTCACGGGCGATGCTGTCATACAGCACCTGATCCTCCTCGGTAAACACGTCTACGATGCCGGGGATCTCAGCCAGCTTGTTCATCAGGGTGACGACACGACGCGCAGCTTCATCCAGACGCTCGTCGGTAATCATGCCATCCTTGTAGTTCTGCACCAGATAGCCCCAGGAAACCTCAGTGGGTGTGCGGTAGTTGGGCAGAACGATATCGTTACCAGCCTGAACAGCCAGACCCTGAACGTTCTCCTCGCCGTACTTCTGCAGAATTGCCATCATAGCAAAGGAGTCAGACCAGCAGACACCGTCCCAACCCATATCACGGATGATCCGCTGCACCTTGGCAGACATAGTGCCGGCGTGCTCGGGGTCGATCTTAGGAATGATGCGGTGGGAAGTCATGATACTGGGCAGCAGACCACGCTCCATCAGGTACTTGTAGGGGACAAGACCTCTGTTGATAATATCGTCCAGATCGGACTCGGTCTCAGAGGGTGCCATGTGGCTGTCATAGGGAGAGCTCTTAGCGCTGGGATAGTGCTTGCCGCAGGACATATAGCCGTTGCGCTTGTAGACCTTGCACATAGCCTCGGCGGCTTCGCAAACACGCTGGGGATCGTCGGAGAAAGTGCGGTAAACACGGGCAGGACCACGACAGCTGAGGGTGTCGATCACGGGACCCCAAGTAGCGTTAAAACCGGCGTTCTTAGCGTCGTTGACGATAGCCTTGGCGAAAACCTCGTAGTATTCCGGCTTGTTACAAGCAGACAAGGTCATCAGCGGGATCTGCTGCTTATCAGAGCCGGGGAAACCGGTTTCGGTATCGCAGACCAGAATCACCGGGTAGTCAGCGACCTCCCGGATGCGCTTCATAAAATCAGGCTTGTTTGCAGGCACCTGAATACTGCCCACAATGCGCTTCTTTACCAAGGTGAGTGTGAACTCCAGGTCGGCCTCGGTCAGGGGACGAGCGTTGAAAGTCATACCCAGCTTTTGCTCTTGGGTCAGTTCCTCAAATTTCAATCTAATCATGTTTTCCTCCGTTCGTGTCAATCGTCTTTCCGTGCAAAGCGCAGCAGATAGTAAAAGGGCAGAAAACCCCCTCGTTTTCGCAAAATGAGGGGGTTACTGGTGGACCTGATCGGATTCGAACCGACGACCCCCACAATGCGAATGTGATGCGCTCCCAGCTGCGCTACAGGCCCATAGCCTATTAAATTATATCCTTTTTTCAAGGCTTTGTCAATGTACACCAAGGAGAATTATAGATCGTGTTGGTAGAATTTTACATCGGTAATTTGTCGAAATTTCACAATAAAACTTGTTATATAAAGAAAATAGTGCTATAATAGACGCTATACTGTGAAAGGAGGTCTGCGCATGAAAAAGTGCATATCCGTTATGCTGGCGATCTTGCTGGTTTGTAGTTCTTTTGCAGCTGCGCCGCTTCGGGTCAATGCGGAAACCATGACCTCTTCGGCAAGTTTTATCAGTATTCTGAAAAAGATCGAAGGCTTTGCTCAGTATCCTTATTGGGATTATTCCCAGTGGACAGTTGGCTATGGCACAGAATGCCCGGATGATAAGCTGGATTATTATAAACAACACGGCATCACTGTGGCAGAGGCAGAGCAGCTTTTGAGAGACGAATTACCGGAATACGAATCTGCGGTGAACTGGTTCGCACAGGAGTATGGATTGGCACTCTCACAAAATCAATTTGATGCCCTTGTTTCCTTTACATACAACTGTGGCACTTCCTGGGTCGATGAGTATGACGGCTATTTTAACCGAGCGATCCGCGAGGGGAAGGGCAGCAGCGCAATTTTATATGCCATGTGCCTTTGGAGCTCAGCCGGCGGCGAGTATATTCTGATCAAGCGTCGACTGTCTGAGGCGAATATGTACTTAAACGGTGTGTATGAAGCCTATAATGACAGCACCGACGGTACATACCCGGCAACGTTTAAGTACGTATATCTGGACGGCAACGGCGGTACTTCCCGTTATACCATCCACGGTTATGATGCAGCTGACCCGGTTGGTGTGACCACAGATTTTAAGACAATACCCAGCGGCAAGCTTCCGGACGGCAGCGCCTTTGCATATGAGTTTGCCGGTTGGTTTACCCAGCGTGTTGGCGGCGACGAAATCAAGTCTTTAGATGGCACTTTGCCCGACGGCACGGTTCTTTACGCCCAGTGGAAAGACCCGGACGGTGAGATCGTGACACTGCCCAAGGGTGAGATCATCCAGCCGTTGCAGGTAACAGTCAGCGAAACTGTTAATATTCGTTCCGGCCCTGGCACATTCTATTCTGTTTTAGGACAGTTTTCCGGCGGCGAGGTCATTACCATTACTCAGACGTTTACCCAAAACGGAACGGTGTGGGGTGAATTTGACCGTGGTTGGGTCAGCTTGTCCTATACCAACTACTTTGATCTGATCTGGCCGAAAACCGGCAAGGTCAACGGCACGGGCGTCAATGTCCGCAGTGGCCCGGGTACGGATTATTCCAAACTATATCAGCTCAATACCGGCGATGCCGTCACCATCCATGAGCGGCAATACGGCAGCGGCTTGTATTGGGGCAGATTGTCCGACGGCAACTGGATCTGCCTGGACTATGTGACGTTTGACCCCTACGTTCCGCCTGCCGACGGCGACAAACCCGAGGACGATTCCGGCAACCAGCCGGATACGGATGCTAAATTTGGCGATATTGATCTTAATGGTGAACTGACAAAGGACGATGCGATTTATTTGCTTCGTTGTGTTGTTTTTCCGGATAAATACCCTTTAACGGCTGACGGAGATATTTTCAAAGACGGTGTGATTAATAAAGATGATGCAATTTATTTGCTGCGTCATATTGTATTTCCGGATAAATATCCGTTGCCTTAAATATTGGTGGATAAATATGAAGAAATTATTGATTATTTTTGCTATAGTTGTCATGCTGGCGGCACTGCTAGCGTCACCGGTATATGCCGCTGGCTCACTGAGTGTCAGTCTTAGCAGTTCTGCATCAACTGTAAATCGCAGTGATACCTTTGATATTACTGTATACGCAGCTGTGGATACTTGTGGCAGTGGTGGCATTGATGTGTCCTATAACAGCAGTGTATTTGAAATGGTTTCAAGCAAATGCTTGTTAAACGGGACAGATATTGCTGGATCTGATGTGTTTGCCTTTGAAAATTCCCAGAAAATTGCTGCAAATGCATTTCGCATTACATTTAAGGTAAAAAGCGGTGCTTCCTTAGGTAAGTCTGCAATCACGGTTCTTTTTAAGGCTGATTCTCTTACTTCCAGCAAGTCTATTAATATAACCGTGGAGTGCGACCACTCATATAGCAACAGTTGCGACACTACCTGCAACAGTTGCGGTGCGACCCGTTCCATTACCCACAGCTGGAACTCCGGCACGGTGACAAAGGCGGCGACCTGCACGGAAACGGGTACGAAAAAGTTTACCTGCAAGGTTTGCGGCGCTACCACAACAGATACAGTTTCCAAAACATCCCATAAGTATGATAATTCCTGTGATACGGATTGTAATGTTTGTGGCGCAACCCGTTCCACCAGCCACAGCTATGCATGGAAATGCGATGCAACTTCCCATTGGGAGGAATGTACCGGTTGTGGCAAAAAGCAGGAATCCAGCGCCCACACCCTGGCAGAAACGATTTCCGGAAATGAGCTGGGTCACGGTCATGCCTGCGGTGTCTGTGGTTTGATTCCCGACAGCGCACCCCATGGCTACAAGACAGACTGCGACCCTCAGTGCCCGGACTGTGGTTTTACTCGTACAGTCGCCCATAGCTACAGCGAGCAGTGGAGCTTTGATCCCGGCGGACATTATCATGCCTGCAGTATCTGCGGCGACAAGCTGGAAAAATATATGCACACCCCCGGTGATGCTGCCACGGAAACTACAGACCAGATCTGTACAGATTGCGGTTTTGTGATCGAAGTTGCCGGCAACCATGTCCACAAAAAAACCGGCGACTGGCTCAGTGATGATCAAGGTCATTGGTATTTGTGTACTTGTTACGCATACACAGACCCGGTTGCCCATGTTTGGGATAAGGGTAAGGTGGATAAGACCGAAGGCACGATCACTTACACTTGTAAGGATTGCGGCTATTCCAAAAAGGAGTTGCATATTCCGGAAACAACACCGGAGAAGGAGGATGAACCCCAAGCAGGGGAGAGCGGCAAAGAGATTCCCCAGCTTTATTTTATCATTTTCTTGTCCGTGCTTGGTGCTTCTTTGATTGGCAATCTCGTTTTGATCATTTGTATGTGTACGAAGGGCCGCAAAGGTAAGTTTACTAAGTAAAAAGAAAACCCAGAAACCATTGCGGTTTCTGGGTTTTTGATGTTCTTGAAAGATAACAGATTATCTCTTGGAGTTATGACCCTACTGTTTTAACCTGTGTATGCCGTGTAATATCGTGTATATCGTTGTGTATTTTATAGGCTATCGTGGGTTATCGTTAAGTATCGTACATATCGTTTTGGATAGTGTTGCGTCAAATTTGCGTCAATATTCTTGAGTTAGCCGTTTACATTCCCAAGCTAATCCAACATAAATGTTGGATTAGCTTGTAAATATAACCGTCTATGACATTACAACAGGCATAACAAAAAGGCGAGCCGTTGAACGACTCGCCCTGACCAGTTAAATGATTCCGCCTGTACTAGCATCACATTTTGAATGTGAACCTTTTGATTATTTCGCCTGTTGTACCAATATCGGCTATCGCCAATATGCCAATAAGTGACAAGGAAGGCTTTACACTCGCTTGGTGTAATTTATGTTTGGGAGCGCCGATACCTTGCGGTATCTATCCTATTATAGATTTGCTTACAGAAAATATTACTATAATTTTTACGATCTCAAATTAGTTCGTCATATTGGAATTTACTTACTGCAATACACCGCAATTGCTTCACAGATAAATGTAGCAGTACCGTCAGCGTGCTTATCAATGTTGTTCGTAAAGCGCTCGTCCGCTACATACATCTGACCGAGACTTGCCAGTATTTCGTTTGTACAAAGATAGTAATTCTCGGTGATATGGTTCTGCAGCATTTTTACAAGGTTTTGTGCTTCAG
>JAZSQH010000073.1:0-4715 GCA_045537865.1 Faecousia sp.
GCACCGCAAATCGAAGAATCCCCTTGCCGGACACAAAAAGGATCACTTCGGTTACGCCGGATACTGTGCTTTGCGCCTGCCTGTGATCAATCAGGGAACTGGTGGTGAACAGTGTCTGCGAAGCGATGTCGCCGATACAAAAGTATACATTAGCAAACTGATTGACAGAGTCGGAGATTAATTGTATTATGAATATACGCTATCCGTTTCTTCTCAAGTGCACGAACTATGACGCGCTTAAAGCTGCACTACTTCCGCAGAAGGCACATTTTGATAATTTCACGATGTGGGGCATTGGCGGCTATGCCTTTGGCTACTTTGAGGGGCAAGCGCAGGACAAAGCGCGTATGTGCACGCTCCTGGAAACACTCCCAACGTCTGTTGTATGTCTGTATCAGCCCGGACAGATGGCTGTGATGTATGATAACCCGGGATGTGTCCGGGAGAGAAAAGACGGACTTACATACCGCGTATTTGCAGCAAAATTGAAGCCCGGCTGTGCCGATGAATACAAACGGCGCCATATGACCATCCCCCCGCTTGCCAGCGATCAACCGGCTTACGAAAGCAACTGGGGCATATGGTTGGGAGACGGCCACATTTTCGGTTATTGTGAGCGCGACCCTGCCCTTTGGACAGAACCGACAGAAGAAAGCAAAAAACTAACGATCCAGTGGGAGACAGCACAGCTGGAAATTATGGAATGGCTGTCAGATGATATGGATTGGCTGACAGGGCAAAAGCATGCCGCTGTTATGCAAATATTGTAATTCGTCAATATCGTAACATTTTGTCACACGGCAATTTGTAATAAAAAAAGGAAGGATAAAAACATGAAAAAGACAATCGCAATTCTCCTGTGCCTTGTAATGCTGGTTAGCTGTTTCGCAGCTTGCGGCAAGGCAGAAGAAACCCCCGCAGCTGACAACAACGAAGCAGCCCCCGAGGCAGGCAACGAAGCAGCCCCCGAGGCAGGCAATGAAGCTGCCGCTGAAGGTGAAGCTGAAGCAGCAAAGAGAACCGACCTGAAGGTTCAGCTGAACTCAGAGCCCGCTACTCTGGACTTCCATCAGGACCAGTCCACCGCAAGATCCTACATTGGTTTGAACCTCTTCGCAAACCTGGTGACTTACGATATTGATGGCAGCATCATCGGCGAGATGGCTGAGTCCTGGTCTCACAATGACGATCTGACCGAGTGGACCTTTGTGATCAAGCAGGGTGCTAAGTTCTCCGATGGCAGCGAAATCACCATGGATGATGTCCTTTACTCCTTCCAGCGCGGCAAGGATTTGGCCTACATCCCCGAATATAGCCAGATGGAATCCATTGAAGCTATTTCCGACACCGAAATTAAGTTCACCCTGAACGCTCCCAACGGCCTGTTTGCTAACGTCATGGCTACCGACTCCTTCTGCGTTCTGAGCAAGGCTTATATGGAAGGCGGCGCAGACCTGACCACCGAAGCTGCTGTCACCAGTGGCGCATACTATTTGGATCAGTGGAACATGGGCAGCAGCATGATCCTGAAGGCAAACGAGGGTTATGTCCTGGGCGCACCCGCTATCAAGGAAGTTGAGTTGGTATTTATCACCGACAGAAACACCGCTGTTGTTGCTTTGGAATCCGGCGATGTGGACTTCATCACCAACGGCGGTACTTTGAGCGCCTCCGAAGTCGAAGTTGTCAGCACCTTTGACGGCGTTCAGTTTATTCCCCGTCCCTCTTCCGCTTATGTTTTTATGAGCCCCAACTTCAACTTTGAGCCCTTCTCTGATGTAAATGTCAGAAAGGCTGTCAACCTGGCTATTGACCGCGAGTACATCCTGGCAATGCTGGGCGGCGAGCAGACTGCTGCCGGCCTGGTTCCTATCAAGGATGAAATCGGCGGCTATCTGCCCGGCTACGAGCCCGCTGCTCGCGATGTCGAAGCTGCTAAGGCTCTGCTGGCTCAGTCCTCTCAGCCCAACGGCTTTACCTTCAAGATCACTTGCGTCGAATCCTATGTTCCCGTTGCTGAGGCTATGCAGGCACAGCTGAAGGAAATCGGCATTACCGTTGAAATCGACCAGGTTCCTGATACTGCCGCGATCATTGAAAAGATCAACAACAGCACCTATGAGGCATTTATGCTTGGTTACACCGGTGCCACCGGTGATATCGGCAGCTTTGCTGGCCTGTACAATGCCGGATACAACTGGGATCCTGTAAACGAACACGGTCCTATCATTGCTGCTTCCACTGGCTATGTTGGTGCAGAGCGTGATGCAATGCTGACCGAGGCTTATGACATGATCACCGATACTGTACCTTACATCGGTCTGTACTGGAACAACGGCTGCTGGGCATGTGACGAAAATCTGAATTATGGTGTGAGCACCATGCTCGGATGGCTGCGTTTCCGCACTATGAGCTGGAACTAATACTACTCTATTGGGCAGCGGTGGCGGTTGTCGCCGCTGCCCTCCCCATTATTTGGAGGATAGATACCCATGTGGAAATATATTCTTAAAAGATTACTTTATGTGATCCCCGTGGTGCTTTTCTGTACGCTTATTGTGTTTCTGATTATGAATATCAAGCCCGGCGACCCCGGAAGAATCGCCCTTGGTTTCGAAGCAACACAAGAAGCTGTGGATGCGTATAACCATGCCATTGGTTTTGATAGACCGGTACTTGTCAGATATGTTGATTATGTCTTTAACCTCTTAAAAGGCGATTGGGGCACCTCTTACATAGGCGGCAAGGCTATTTGGCCCCAGATCAAAGAGTTCTTCCCCAACACATTGAAGCTGTCTGTACTTGCTCTTATCTGCTCTTTCATCGTAGGTGTCCCCCTGGGCGTACTTTCGGCAGTTAAGCAATATTCCTTGGCAGATAGAATGTCCTCGGTTACAGCCATGCTGTTGGCCTGTATCCCGTCTTTCTGGCTCTGCCTGCTGATGATGATGCTGTTTTCTGTTAAACTGAAATGGCTGCCTTCCTTCGGTTTGGATGATTGGAAGAGCTATATTCTTCCGGTGATTGCCCTTAGTGCCAACTCCATCGGCACAAATATTCGTCTGACCCGGTCTACCATGCTCGAAGAGATCCGCAAGGACTATGTCCGAACTGCAAGATCCAAAGGCGCAAAAGAACGCGCGGTCATTTATTCCCACGCCCTGATGAATTCTCTGATCCCCGTGGTCACATCCCTTGGCTATAAATTCACCATGCAGATAGGCGGTTCTGTTTTTGTTGAGAATGTTTTCGCAATTCCCGGCATCGGCAAGCTCGTTATTTCCGGTATCAACAATAACGACACACCGCTGGTCGTGGGATGTGTTGTTGTTATTTCCATTTGCTCTGTTTTGATCAATCTGTTGGTCGATATTGTTTATGCGTTCCTGGATCCCCGTATCAAGGGCAAGTATATCTCTAGCGGCAAAAAGAAGAAGAAAACGAAGTCGGGGGTGCAAGTAGCATGAAGAATACCTTAAAATCTCGAGGCCCCGGTTACGATGTGATGCGGGCGCTTTTCAGAAATAAGCTGGCTATGGCAAGTCTGGTCATCGTCCTTATCCTTGTTTTTATTGCTTGTACTGCCGATGTGTTTTTTGATTATGAAACAGATGTTATCGGACAGACTACGAACATGCGCGCAAAGCCCAGCGCAGAGCATCCCTTCGGCACAGACGCGAAAGGCCGAGATTATTTTGCCCGTGCGCTGTATGCTACCAGAGTCTCACTGGAGATTGCAGTCGCCGTCAATATTATCGCTGCACTCATTGCTACATTCCTGGGCGGTTTGTGCGCATTTTACGGCGGTTGGATAGACACATTGCTGATGCGTGCGCTGGATGCGATCCTGGCGATCCCCACCACACTGCTTATTATCTGTATCGTGGCTGTGTTGGGTAACAGTATACCGATTCTGATCCTTGGCTTTACCCTCACCGCCCTTCCGGGTATGCTGAGAACTGCCCGTGCCGCGTTTATGGTATCTATGCAGAATGAATATGTCGAGGCAGCCCGTGCTTGCGGTACCAGCGACATGAAAATTATTTTCAGTCATCTGCTTCCTAACAGCCTGGGCCCCATCATCGTTTCCGTTACCATGAATATCGGTTCTGTCATTATTGCTACTGCCGGTCTTGGTTACATTGGTCTTGGCGTTAAGCTTCCCATGCCTGAATGGGGCCGTATGCTGGCTGAGGCACAGCAGTATATGCGTACTGACTTGTATCTGCTTTTGATCCCCGGTCTGTTTATTCTGATCACGGCAACTGCGTTCAACCTTTTGGGTGACGGTATCCGCGACGCAACTGACCCGAGATTGCGCGGCTATGTGAAGCCGAAGAAAACTCCCTTCTGGAAAAGGAGAGCAAAGTAATGGAAAAGATTCTTGACATTAAAGATTTGTATGTAAAGTACAAAACAGTTGACAAGGATGTTTATGCTGTGAACGGTGTCACCCTCAGCTTTAATAAGGGTGAGTCTCTTGGCCTTGTTGGTGAGACCGGTGCAGGTAAGACCACCTTGGCGCTGACCATTATGGGCCTCCTGCCCCAGGGCGTCGGCGAAGTATATAAGGGAGAACTGAGCCTGAAGGGTGAAGACTTCCTGCATGCATCGGAGAAAAGACTGAGAATGGCTCGTGGCAAGGAAATGAGTATGATTTTCCAGGATCCCATGACCGCCCTCAACCCTGTTAAGACCGTAGGCGATCAGATCGC
>JAZSQH010000094.1:0-10644 GCA_045537865.1 Faecousia sp.
TTGCCCACAGAGCCGGTGACACCCACCACTTTCACATCCAGATGCAGACGCTGATGGCGGGCTATATCGCCCAAGGCGATCCGCACATCCGGCACAACAATTGCAGGATAATCCCCCTCACAATGGGCGCAGAGCACCGCCGCCGCACCTTTTTCCAGCGCAGCGGGGATAAAATCATGGCCGTCACGCACACCTTTCAGCGCCACAAACAGCTCACCCGCTGCCAGTTTGCGGGTATCATTGTTTGCGCCGGTGAATGTGACGTCTTTATATTTCGGATCAATTTGTCCGCCGCACCACTGTGCCGCTTGCGCCAATGTGATCGCTGCCATGTCAGTTCTCCATTTCCTCCAGATATGCAGCCACCACTTCCCGTTCGTCCAAGTGGTGCTTTACGCCGTGGATCTCCTGATAAGTTTCATGACCCTTACCGGCTAATACAATTATATCATCTTTTTGCCCAATGTCCATAGCATGTCTGATCGCTTCCGGACGATTTTCAATTACTTCATAATTTTTTGCCTCGCCAACACCCTTTACGATGTCACGAATGATGGCGCTGGGCTCCTCAGTTCGGGGGTTATCCGAAGTAATTATGGCAAGATCAGCAATATCTACACCAATTTTCCCCATGATTGGTCTCTTTATGGGGTCACGGTCGCCGCCGCAGCCAAACACTGCGATGAGCCGACCTTTACAGAAGCCCTTTACAGAGGAGAGAACATTTTCCAGTCCATCGGGGGTGTGTGCATAGTCGATCAAAATGGTATAAGGCTTACCGGGAGTGGGAACGACCTCCACTCTGCCCTTGACACCCACAGCGCTTTTCAGCGCCTGGGCAGACTCTGTCAGGGTAATGCCCATCGTCAATGCGCAGCCTAACACGGTCAGTGCATTATAAACTGTAAATTTGCCGGGAATGGGAAGCGTGATCTGTGCCTGCTCATCGCCGTGCACAGCGGTAAACTGCACACCGTCGGACATCATTTCCACATCCCGGGCATACAGGTCTGCATCGCCCTTGGCGGAGGTGGAAAGCACGGAATTGTCGCCGCAAATCCGGGCAAACCAGCTATCGTCCCGGTTGGCAACACACTTATCGCTGCGGTTAAACAGCTCCGCCTTGGCATCGCAATAGTTTTCCATGGTCTTATGGAAATCCAAGTGATCCTCGGTCAGGTTGGTAAATGCTGCCACATGGTAATGCACGCCGCCCACTCTCTCCAGCGAGATTGCATGGGAGGAGACCTCCATGATCACATGGGTACAACCGGCATCCCGCATTTGGGCAAACAAAGCCTGCAGTTCCATACTTTCCGGGGTGGTACGCTCTGTGGGGATCACTTGATCGCCGATGAGGTTTTCCATGGTGCCGATCAGACCGACTTTGGCATTGCGGGTCTTTTCCAGCACATGCTTCAATAGCAGCGTGGAGGAGGTTTTTCCGTTTGTGCCGGTAATGCCGATCATGGTCATGGATTTGGCAGGATGACCGTAATAGTTGGCGGAAATCTGCGCCAATGCCAGACGGTCAGAGGCTACCAAAATATACGGAATATCCGTTTCCGGCTGCACCGCTGTCACCACTGCCACAGCGCCCTTTTCCAGCGCCATGGGGATGTAGCGATTGCCGTCAGTCACAAAGCCGGTAACGGCAACAAACAAGCTGTCGGGAGTCACCTTGCGGGAATCGTAGGCAATTTCCTTGATTTCCAGCTCCATATCCGCAGAAGCCTTGATAACCTCTACATCCGCAAGCAAATCCTTTAATTTCATAAGTATTTCCTCCTTAATCGGCAGCGTGTGTATCTGCAAATTCTAATTCTATCGTAGTATATTCTGAAACCTGGGTATCCTTGGGTACGCCTTGGGATACCACCGTTACCCGGGAGGATACCTCCGGGTTTCCTTTTACCAAAATATAAAGCCCCAATTTTCCGGCAGCATCGCTGGCTTGCTGGCGAGTCATACCGGTAAAATCCGGGACAGCGACCGTTTCCGTCTGGGGGTCTTCTCCCAGATAAAGTATCACCTGACTGTCGCCGGGTACACCCTCACCGGATGCCGGGATCTGCGCCGTTACCGTTTCTGCCTGACCATGGGTCACAGAGGTCAACCCTTGGGATTTTAACAATTTTTGGGCATCCGCCGCTGTCATGCCGGTCATATCCTCCAGCACCACAGTTCTGCCGGCAGCATCATCGTCAGTATAATTATGCTCGACACCAAGGTAGGGCAAAATATCCGCCATCACTGCGCCAACGGTTGGGGCAGCCATCACACCACCGGAAATATACAGTCCGGTCTCCCGGGAGGGAGTGTCCAGCGCTACAAGTACAATATACTCCGGATCGTCCATGGGCGCAACCCCCACAAATGATACGATTTTATCCAGCACCCGCTGGCCATTCTCGTCAAAAACGTCAATTTTTTCGCTTGTGCCGGTTTTTCCACCGATGGAGAACCCCGCAACATTGGCATTTTTGGCAGTTCCTTCCGTTACCACCGACGCCATCAGCTCGCACATCGTCTTGGATGTTTCCTCGCTGATCACCTGCCGCAGAACGGTTGGCTCTTGCTTAAAAACTGTGTTGCCTTCTGCATCAACAGCCTCAGATACCATATATGGCTCCAACAAATATCCGCCGTTTACCACAGCGCTGATGGCTCGCACTAATTGCAATGGTGTGAGTTTGAATGTCTGACCGAAAGAACCGGAGGTCAGCGAGGCTGTCCCCCATTTGTCCGTGTCCGTCACCAACGCTTTATCAAAAAATACACCTTTGCTCTCGCCGGCAAGATCAATGCCGGTTTTTTCCAGTATACCAAAACGCTGGACGTAATCGTAAAACCGCTCGCCGCCCAGCTTTAATGCGATATGGGCAAAGGCGATGTTGCAGGAATTTTGCAGCGCTTGCGGTGTTTGCTCACTGCCATGACCTTTTGCACGCCAGCAGTGCAGCAACTGGGAGCGCCCGGAAATATGCTCAGAGCCGGAGCAGTGGAAATTGGTGTTCAGGTCAATAGCGCCGCTGTCCAGCGCCGCCGCCATGGTCAGCACCTTGAATGTCGATCCCGGCTCATAGCCGTCAGAAATGCATCGGTTGCGCCACTGCTTTAGCCGTGCCTGCGTCAGCGACTGTTGATACAGTTGCTTGCCGTCGGTGTAGGCCTGACTGTTTTGCGGATTCATCAGATAGCTTAATCGCATCTGCTCCAAAGCATACGCAATTTCCGGGTCGGCGATCTGCTGGTAATTATTGGGATCATAGCTGCCCAGCGTCGCCATGGCGAGAATCTCGCCGGTATTGACGTTCATTACCATACCGAATGCGCCGTTAAGCACTTTATATCGGTCAACAGCCAGCTGCATCTGCTTTTCAAGGCAGGCTTGCACCGTAGTGTCCAGTGTCAGAATCAAGCTGTTTCCCTGCTTGCTCTGCACGTATTTTTCATAGGAAAAGGGCATATCCATTTCGTTGTTGCCCTTTGTGGTAATCACCTTGCCTGCGCTGCCCTCCAGCAAGCTGTTATAGGCAGGTTCCACGCCCTCCGAGCCGGCGTAGGATGCATTGGTAAAACCGATCACCTGGGCAGCCAGGCTGCCATAGGGGTAATACCGTTGGGTGTTCGGCTCTAAATGGATGCCGGAAATATGATTTTCATTGATATACTCACGAATCCGGGCGGCAGTTTCCTCGTTGATCCGTGCAGCGATCTGTTTGTATCGCTTGGTCAAGTCCCGCCCCTGCTCCTCGATCCAAGATGGCTCCAGAATCAGCAGCTGCCCCAATTTTTGGGCGATTGCCGGCAGGTCTGCCTTGGACTGCTTTAGTTCGTGGGGGTCAAGGTACAGATTTTCCACACCCTGGTTAGTAGCCAATATGTTCATGTTCCGATCATAGATCAGTCCACGTTCAGCGGTTACCGTTGTGGTGCGGGTCTGATTCCGCAGCGCAAGATTGGTGTAATAGTCAAAATTTTCGACCATTAAATTGTACAGCCGAAAGCCGACGGGTATAAACGCCAACGCGCCCAACACCAATCCGGCAGCCAATATCCGGTTATGCTGACCGGTATCCGCCCGAATTCGGCTGTATTCCTTTTTGGGACGCTTGCGTTCCATATTCACCCCAACCCTTCACCAAAAATAGTCCATTACCTTTCAATGGGCAGCAAGGGAATCCCTCGCCGCCCATTGCAGCTGCTATTTTAGTGTATTGGTGGGGACGGCCTTTATGCAAACAAGCCCGTTAAGAATATGTAAAACCGTTCCCAGGAACCGGGTTCTTGTTCTGTTTCCATATCCGGCACTTGCAATGTGACCTGCCGCACCTGATCAGCCGGCACCATACCCAAAGCCAGCGCCGTGCGCTCCACTTCCTCAATATGATAACCGCTTTGGAATTTGTCCTCCAGCAAAGCGTTTTCCACACGCAGGTCTTCCACATAGGAGCTCATCTGCTGCAATTGCCGCTGCTCCTGCTTTAACTGGGCAACACCGGTAACCATCAGCACTAGCATCACAACTGCCATGCAGGTTGCTGCGATTGCCACCGGATCGAGGCGCAGTGTGATCCGCTTCATAGGCTTCACAACGGGAAGCTTCATGGTTTTCAGCGGCACCTTGGGCGCAACCTTGCGTGCCGCACTGCCGTCTGTGTAAAGACGGATATATTGTACGTCCAGTCGCTGTGCCATAACTCTACGCTTCCCTTCTGATTTTATAGTTTTTCGCAAACACGAAGCTTTGCGCTTCTGCTGCGGGGGTTTTCTTCCAGTTCTCTGTCACCGGCGATTACCGGCTTTTTGGTAACCAGCTTTACCGCTGGGGTCTTGCCGCAGACACAAACCGGGAAATTAGGCGGACAAGTACAGCCTTTGGATGCAGCTGTCATCGCCGTCTTGACGATTCGATCTTCCAGGGAATGGAATGTAATGATCGCCAGCCGTCCGCCGGGGTTCAAGGCAGGAATTGCATCCTCCATCACCTGCTCCACAGCGCCCAACTCATCGTTGACCGCAATGCGAATGGCTTGGAAGCTCCGTTTTGCCGGGTGCTGCTTTTCCCGCAGCGCCGCCGGGGGCATAGCGGAGCGGATCACATCCACCAGCTCCAATGTGGTTTCAATAGGACGTTCCTCTCTGCGACGGCAGATCGCCGCTGCGATCTGGGGCGCATAGCGCTCCTCGCCGTAGGTGTAAAGGATTCTCTTCAGCTCCTCTTGCGACCAGGTGTTTACCACCAGCCGGGCATTGAGGGCATCGTGTCCATTCATGCGCATATCCAGCGGCGCATCGGCCATATAGGAAAAACCACGCTGGCCGTCATCCAGCTGGGGCGAGGATACACCAAGATCCAGCAAAATACCATCCACGCCGGGGATCTGCAGATCCTGCAGGATCTGCTTGATCTGGCAGAAATTGCCGTGTACCAGCGTTACTTTATCTCCATAGGGTTGCAGCCGCTCTCTTGCCGCCTGCAGTGCCACCGGGTCACGATCAATGCCGATCAGTCTGCCGGTGGTCAGGCGCTTGGCGATCTGACTGGAATGGCCTGCGCCGCCCAGGGTGCCGTCCACGTAAATGCCGTCAGGCTTGATTTCCAAGCCATCAAGACATTCGTCCAAAAGCACCGATATATGATGAAACTCGCTCATAAGCCGATAGCCTCCAAGGAAGCCAGCAGCTTCTCCGGTGTCAGATTCTCGCTCTCGAACGCTGCGAACTCTTCTGCATCCCAAATCTCCGCCTGCCCTGCTCTGCCCACGATCATCACATCACGACCGATACCGGCATAATCCAGCAGGAACTGGGTCAGAGAAAAACGGAATTGCTTATCCGGGCTGCACTGGGCAGCATTCATAAAAATCAGGCTGGTAGCCGCACTGCGCTGAGAGATGGGCAGTGCATTGTAGTTCTGCACCACCGTGTCCCAGTCGGCACGGGTGTAAACGGTCAGGCAGCGCCGACCGCAGTTGACACCAAGGGTGACAAAGAAATCCTCTCCCAGTTCAGCACGCAGCTTGGCAGGGACAAACAACCGATTCTTGTCGTCCAGCTTGGCAGGATATTTACCGATCAAAACGCTCACCTCACTCCATTTTGCTCCACTTAGCTACCATTTTGCTCCATTTAATGACAGTATAAACCATGTTTTTTCAAAAATCAATATTTTTTTGCGAGATTTTTTCAAAAAAATGCAGGAAAATACCGGTATTTTCTTATTTTAGAACACTTGTTCTAGAATATTAGCAAAATTCAAGGTTTTCCCCATCCAGCACACCTTTGACCTTGACAGGTTTCTTACTGCTTTGCAGCAAATACACTGCCAGCGGCGATTCTACCTGCTCCTGGACGATGCGGCGCAGCTGCCGGGCGCCGTCTTTGTTCTGTACAGAGCGTATGAGCATTTTGGGCAGCGCCTCCGGAAGCTGCAGCTGTATTCCGCTGGCAGCCGTCCGCTGTTCCAACTGGCGCAGATACTTAGCAGCGATCCCCTCCATTGCCCCCTGCCCCAGGGGCGCAAAATGGATGATCTTATCCAGTCTTCCCAAAAATTCCGGTGTGAAGCGCTGGCGCAGCGCACCGTCGGTCTGACTGTCTCGCCCGGTGGGCTGAAATCCCAAGCCGTCGCTTTTGACCTCTGAGCCGATATTGGAGGTCATGACCACCACTGCATTTTTAAAGCTGACCCGCCGTCCGGTGGAATCTGTCAGTTCGCCCTCCTCCATGATCTGCAGTAAAATACCACACACATCCGGATGCGCCTTTTCCAGTTCATCCATCAGCACCAGGCAATAGGGTCTGCGCCGCACCGCTTCTGTCAGTTTGCCGCCCTCCTCATACCCCACATAACCGGGAGGCGCACCGATAAGCCGGGACACGGACTGTTTTTCCATATACTCTGTCATATCCAGACGAATCATGGAATCTTTACTGCCGTAAAGTTCCTCTGCCATAGCACGGCACAATTCCGTCTTGCCCACCCCGGTAGGCCCGGTGAACAACAGACACGCAACGGGACGGTTGCCATCCCGGATGCCGGACAAACCTTGCCGCAGTATCTGCGACACCTGCTCCACCGCCTGATCCTGACCGATCACATGCTTACGAAGCACATTTTCCATATTCAGCAGCCGCTGTCGCTCGTCCGCTGTCAGCCGACCTACCGGAATACCGGTACGAGCGCTGACCGCCCAGGCAATATCTGCGCCGGTGACCACCCGGATATGGCGGGATTCACCGGGGCGCAGGGACATACGCTGCATTTTATCCCGCAGTTCCGCCGCTTTTTCATATCGACTTTCACGCACCGCCTCATGCAGCTCCTGCTCTAAATCCTGACGGATGCCGCCTTTACTCTGCTGCAGTTCCTCCATCCGGGCATGGGCAGCGCCCTCGTCCAGCAGGTCGATGGCTTTGTCCGGCAAAAACAGATCCGGCATATACCGCACAGACAGCCGCACCGCCTCCTGCATAGCCTCCTCGGTGATCCGCATGCGATGATGCTGCTCCAATCCCGGGCGCAATCCACGCAAGATCGCCATGGTCGCCGTTGTGTCCGGCTGCTCCACCATCACCGGGCGAAATCGTCTGTCCAACGCCGGGTCTTTCTCGATATACTTGCGGTACTCCGTCAGCGTGGTTGCGCCCAGCATCTGCAGTTCCCCTCTGCCCAGCGCCGGTTTGAATATATTGGCGGCATCGATGGCGCCTTCGGCTGCGCCGGCGCCCACAATGGTGTGCATTTCGTCCACAAACAAGATCACGTCGCCGCTGCGCTTGATCTCCTCCAGCACATCCCGCAGACGCTCCTCAAACTCGCCACGGTATTTTGTGCCAGCTACCAGATTCGCCATATTCAGACTGACCAGCCGCTTATCCTTCAGCTGCGGTGGTACATTACCAGCCGCCATCCGCTGGGCAAGGCCCTCTGCGATGGCCGTCTTGCCCACACCCGGTTCGCCGATCAAAGCCGGGTTATTCTTATTTTTCCGGCTTAAAATGCCGATGACCATATCGATCTCCTTTTCCCGACCGATCACCGGCTCCATATTCACCGCTTTGAGGATCATATCCTCGCTGAACTGTTCCAACAGTTTCGTATTGACCGCCTCCTTGTTCCGTTTTTCATATACATTGGCATCCCAGCGCAAATGGTCTACCGTATGGCTAAATAACACCTCTGTATCTACACTGCACAAAAGCAGTACATCCCTTGCCGCCGTTCTCTCCTGCCGCAACAGCGCCAGCAGCACGTGAATACCTTTGACGCTGCGACTATTGCTGCGGCGCGCCTCTACCCCGGCGCTGCGCAGGATATGCCGTGCCTGGGAGGAAAAACCTTGGGGCAGCGGCAGTCCCGGTGTGCCTTTGCCGTACAATACTGCCGCCATGGATTGCGCCATTTGCGGATCAAAGCCAGCGCCGGCAAGCAAGTTTCCAGCCGCCCCAGGGGTCTGCGCCAGCGCCAAAAGCAGATGCACACTGCCCACATAACTATGTCCCAACTGCCGTGCTTTCTCCCCGGCAGCTAAAATTAAACCTTGGGTTTCCGGTTGATATTGCAAGATTTCCCCTCCTTTGTCCGGAAATTTTCCCCTTTGTTCACAAAAAATATACAGTTATTACAAAAAAGGAATTGCATTTTTGAAAATCCGTGCTAGAATAGACTTGCATTCGGTTTGAATGCGCTATTACAAAATATACTGGAGGGAAAATCATGTTCAAGATTACTGACGCCTGCGTTAAGTGCGGCAGCTGCGCCGACAACTGCCCCGTCGAGGCTATCTCTGAGGGCGACGAGAAGTACGTAATCGATGCAGACGTTTGCGTTAGCTGCGGTTCCTGCGTTGATAACTGCCCCGTTGAAGCGATCGTAGAAGAGTGATTCTCCGATTCCGCGATCTGCCTGCGCAGCCGGTTTGCCGGTACGCAGGCAGATTTTTTATAAGACTTTATTTGTGATGGTATGGATATGGAGTATTTACATAACGGTTTTACATTGCAGCTGTGCCATGGTGCTTTTCCATTGAGTACAGATTCCATCGCCCTTGCCGCTTTTGCCCGTTTGCCCAAAGAAGCACGAGTACTGGATTTAGGCAGCGGCTGCGGCACGCTGGGTCTATTACTACTGGCATCTGACCCGGGTTGCACCGTCACCGGTGTGGAACTGGACGAAAACGCTCACAACATGGCGCTGCAAAATGCCCGGGATAATCACATATCCAACCGTCTTACCAGTATATGCGGCGACATCGCCGCCATCCCCACATGGGTGCAGCCGGGCAGTTTTTCCTGCTGCATCTCCAATCCGCCCTACTTCAGCGCCGGGCCGAAAAGTCAGACCGTTCCCCATGCCCGGAACGACGAGCTTTGCAGTTTGGACACGCTGATGAAAAGCGCCGCATGGGCGCTGAAATACGGCGGCGACTTCTTCCTCGTCCACAAACCGGAGCGCCTGGCAGAGCTTTGCGCCACCGCCACAAAGTACGGCTTAGAGCCGAAACGGCTGCAGCTTTTGCGCCACCGGGAGAACAGTCCCGTCAGCGTGGTGCTGGTGGCCTGCCGCAAAGGTGCAAAGCCGGGACTTGTGTGGGAGGAACTATGTCTGTACGACCAAAATAATCAACCCACTGCGGATTACCGCAGGCTATATCATCAGGAGGTGATCTGATGGCCGGAATGTTATATTTAGTCCCCACCCCCATCGGTAATTTGGGCGATATTTCCACCCGTTGCCGGGAAACACTGGAGCAGGCGGATTTTATTGCCGCCGAGGATACCCGGGTCAGTCTGAAGCTGCTGAATCACATGGGCATCAAAAAAAGCCTTGTCAGCTACTACGAGCATAACAAGGCGCAAAAAGGCAATGTAATTTTAGACCGGATCTTAGCCGGTGAAACCTGTGCTTTAGTGTCGGATGCCGGCAGTCCGGCTATCTCTGACCCCGGCGAAGATCTTGTTAAACAGTGCGCCGAGGCCGGTATCACTGTCTGCGCCATTCCCGGTCCTTGCGCTGTGATCACCGCTTTGAGCATCTCCGGTCAATCCACCGGCAGATTCTGTTTTGAGGGTTTCCTCTCCACCGCCAAGAAAAGCCGCCGGGAGCATCTGGAATCTCTCGTTAACGAACAGCGGACGATGATATTCTATGAAGCGCCCCACAAGCTGCTGGCAACCCTGCAAAGCATGGCAGAGGTATTCGGCGCAGAGCGCAGCATCAGCCTGTGCCGGGAGCTGACCAAGCTCCACGAGGAGGTCATCCGAACCACCTTGGGACAAGCCATCGAAATGTACACCCAGCAGCCGCCCAAGGGCGAGTTTGTGCTGGTGGTTGCCGGCGCAGCCCCGGTAGAAAAAGCCGCCGCCACCGCTGAGGATGCCGCCGCCCGTGTGGCAGAATTGATCGCCGGCGGTATGAGTCGCAAGGATGCGGTCAAGCAGACTGCTTTCGAGCTGGACTTGCCGAAAAATGTGGTTTACGATGCGGCTTTGCATCTGGATTAAGTCAAAACCTCCGGCTAAGCCGGAGGCTTGATTAAGCCCTAGAAGGGCATTTTACAGACTATTGCCCCTAAAGGGGCCCCGAATGGTTTGCCGACCGCATTCCTTTCTCGGGCCGCCCCTTAAGGGGCTTTT
>JAZSQH010000104.1:0-22357 GCA_045537865.1 Faecousia sp.
CGGCCCGAGAAAGGAATGCGGTCGGCAAACCATTCGGGGCCCCTTTAGGGGCAATAGTCTGTAAAATGCCCTTCTAGGGCTTAATCAAGCCTCCGGCTTAGCCGGAGGTTTTGACTTATATTGTTATAATGTATAAAGCTGGAGATCTCGATGATAGTAGATATATGCTTAGGTGATCAAGCTGTTTTGAAGCTACGGTATATTTAATCTGCATTAGAATCCTCGAAGGAAAGCGACGTTATCTATATGCGTATGAAGATTGTAAATTGAAATTACATTGCCGTAATTTGCACAGATATTATAAAAATCCCCTGGTGTAGTGATTAACCTACATCAGGGGGTTATTATCTGCTTTATCGTTTTTTGTAGATCTTCGCTGCAAGAAGTTTAAGAAGTTACTTTACCAGCAGTTCAGCGATCTGAATGGCGTTGGTAGCAGCGCCCTTGCGGACCTGGTCGCCGCAGCACCACAGGCTGATACCGCAGTCGTCTGTCAGATCCTTACGGATACGGCCGACGAACACGATGTCCTGATCGGTGGTGTCCAGAGGCATGGGATAGACCTTGTTTGCCAGATCGTCCACCAGCTTACAGCCAGGAGCCTCTGCGATGGTCTTTCTCACGTCCTCAACGGACACGGGCTTGTCGAAATGACAGCTGACGGAAATGGAGTGGCTGCGGACAACGGGGACACGCACGCAGGTGCAGGTGACCTTCAGCTCCGGCAGATGCATGATCTTGCGACCCTCGTTCTGCATCTTCATTTCCTCGCTGGTGTAACCCTCATACTGCTCGCCGCCGATTTGGGGGATCAGGTTGAATGCGATCTGATAGGGGAAAATCTTGGGCTCGTAGGTCTCGCCCTTTGCCAGCGCTTCCACTTCGCCCATCAGCTCCACAGGGCCGCCAGCGCCTGCGCCGGACACAGCCTGGTAAGTAGAGGTGGTCATGGTGCGAATGGGGGAGAGCTTGTTCAGTGCGTTCACAGCGGTCATGGTGATGATGGTGGAGCAGTTGGGGTTGGAGATGATGCCGTTGTGCCACTTCACATCCTCGGGGTTGACCTCGGGAACGACCAGGGGCACTTTGGGGTCAAGACGGAATGCAGAGGAGTTATCCACGAACACAGCGCCAGCCTTTACGATAGCAGGTGCAAACTTCTCGGCGATGTCATTCTCTGCAGCGCCCAGAACGATGTCTACGCCCTCGAATGCATCCTCACGAGCTTCCCGGATCACCACATCCTCACCCTTGAATTTCAGGGTGCTGCCTGCGCTGCGAGCGCTGGCCAGCGGGATCAGCTTGCCCACGGGGAAGTCCCGCTCCTGCAAGATCTTGATCATTTCCTGTCCTACAGCGCCGGTCGCGCCCAGAACAGCCACAGTGTAAAGCTTTTTCATATTCTTAACCTCCCAGAGTTATTTCACAAAGCTATTATACAGAACCCGGATCGCATCTGCAAAGTCCTTGTTGTCCACACCCAGAATGATGTTCAATTCGTCAGGACCTTGGTTGATCATACGGATGTTGATGCCGGCTTCACCCAGCGCAGCAAAGACCTTACCGGAAATACCGGGGCGGTATGCCATGTGGCGACCGACGGCTGCAACCACAGCGATCTGGTCGTGTACCTGCATAGAGTCGGGGTTGGCTTCCTTCTGAATTTCAGCCATTACCGCATACATACAAGGCGCCAGTGCCTCGGTGGGCATGACCACGGACACATTGTCAATGCCGTTGGGAACGTAGTCCACAGAGATGTTGTGGCGCTCCAGTACAGACAGAACCTTGCGCAGTGTACCAACCTCGTTGCTCAAGCCACGCTTGGAAATAGAGATAATGGAAAAGTCCTTCTTACCGGTGATGCCGGTGATGAACCGGTTGGGGTCAGAGGGAGTTTCAAAACGCTCCTGGATCATAGTGCCGGGATCGTTGGGTGCGTTGGTGTTGCGGATGTTCACGGGGATGTTCTTTTCCCGGACGGGGAAAATCGTGCCCTCGTGCAGCACCTGCGCACCGGAATAGCTCAATTCACGCAGCTCGTCATAAGTAACTTCGGGAATGGGCTGAGGATCGTTGACGATCCGGGGGTCAGCCATCAGCATACCGGAAACGTCGGTCCAGTTTTCGTATACATCGGCATCCAGCGCCGCTGCTGCCAGCGCGCCGGTGATGTCACTGCCACCGCGGGAGAAAGTGCGGATATTGCCGTTGGGCATTACACCGTAGAAGCCGGGGATCACAACACCCTTCTGCAGGTCTGCCTTGGCAGCCAATGCAGCGTAGCTGGCGGCGGTATCCACACTGCCGTCCAGATTGAACTGGATCCATTCAGCAGCGTCCAGGAACTGGAATCCCAGGCAAGCAGCCATCAGCTTGGCGGAGAAGTACTCGCCACGGCTGACCAGCTCATCCTCGGAAACCTGCTTGGCATCCAGCCGCATTTTCAGCTCGGCGAATTCGCTCTCCAGATCCAGCTTGACACCCAGATCGTTCCGGATCTCCAGATAACGGCCGGTGATCAGGTCGAACACCGGGTCACAGTCTACACCGTACTTGGTGTGGGCGTGGCACAGATACAAAAGATCTGTCAGCTTATGGTCGCCGGAAAAACGCTTACCGGCGGCAGACACGATCACCACACGGCGACGGGGGTCTGCCAATACAATATCTCTGACTTTGCGGCATTGCCCGGCATCCGCCATGGAAGAGCCGCCAAATTTCGTAACTTTCAGCATAATCGATTACCTTCTTTCAGGGGGTCATTCAGTGGGCAGGGCAGCGATGAATGTGCCAGGGTGAGCAGCCAGCCACTGGTGCATCTGCGCCACGGCCACAGGCTTGGTCACGATTGCGTTGCCCCAAGCTTCCTGCTTGTTCTCCTCCAGCCATGCATCCTTGTCGCCACGGACATAGAATTGCCGCAGGATGGTGTTGTCGGCGCTGACCTTGCCGCCGTAGGGGCTGTAGAAGCCCTTGCCGACCAAAAGGTCTGCGCAGTCCTGCACCACATTATACGCAGTGGGGTAGCGACCTGCTCCCTGACCGTAGAAACTCATACGGCCGGAGGCGTTGCCTACCAAGGTGATCAGGTTGTAGTTGGCAGGGACAGCGGCTTCTGGCTCACCCTGCTTGAACAGAGTGGGCTGCACAAATGCTGCCAGCTTGCCATTTTCCATAATGCCAGTGGAAACCAGCTTGCAGACATAACCACGCTGGGTGAAGTTTGCCACATCCTCGGCGGTGATGTGCCGGATGCCGGCAGCGGGAACGCTGTCGCTGTTCACGCTGACACCGAAAGCGATGTTAGAGGAGAGGATCAGCTTGTGCCAGGTGTCGATGCCGTCCACGTCGGTGGTGGGGTTTGCCTCGGCATAGCCCAGCGCCTGCGCCTGAGACAGTGCTTGGTCATAACCCAGACCCAGACGGGTCATGGAGTCCAAAATGTAGTTGCAAGTGCCGTTCATAATACCGCCGACCTGCTCCAGCGTCTGCATACGACGGGCACGCTCCAGCTCGGACAGCCAACCGATACCGCCGCCAACTGCAGCGGTGCAACGGAAGAACACACCCTTTTCCTTAGCCAGAGGAATCAGATCATCGTAGAAAGTGGCTACCAGCGCCTTGTTGGAGGTAACGATGTTCTTACCAGCCTCGATAGCTGCCCGGACAAACTCATAAGCCGGGTGCAGACCGCCCATGGCTTCCACCACAGTGTCGATAGTGGGATCGTCCAGCACGGACTGGAAGTCCTTGGTCACCTCGGCGTCGGGGAGATTGATCTCCTCCAGACACACCACTTTTGCTACCTGCATATCCTCGCGTTCCGCGGTCAGGTCATAAACACCCCGACCCACAACGCCAAATCCAAGCAGACCAATTTTCATCTTAATTTCCTCCGATAACTTATTATCTGTCAATACAAATGCTTTCGCAGGAAAACACTTGCTTTTTTACCGAAAACAGTATATCATATACCCACTGAAAATGCAATATGCCAAAAAAACAAGAAACCCGCAGAAATGCCTTGTTTTTTGTGCAGTTGGCAAAGAAAAGAGAGGTATTTTTATGCTTTATCACTCTACCCGTTCCAATCAGACTATGATCGACAGTGCGCAGGCGGTGCTGAACGGTCTTGCACCGGATGGCGGACTGTATGTTCCTCAGCAGCTTCCCAAGCTGGATGTGGAGAAAATTTTGCAGTCTGACACCATGGAAATGGCAATCCAGATCATCGGCGCTATGCTGCCGGCAGTGCCGGAGATGGACACGCTGGTGCGTCGCGCTTACACCGGAAAATTCGAGTCCGATGAACTGACTCCCACTGTGGATACCGGAAAGTTTACCGTGCTGGAGCTGTTCCGTGGCCCTACTTCCGCATTTAAGGACGTGGCGCTGTGCATGCTGCCCCAGCTGCTGACCAAGGCAAAGTCCACAAAGGGTATGCAGGAGGATATCCTGATCCTCACCGCTACCTCCGGTGATACCGGCAAGGCTGCGCTGGCTGGCTTCCAGGATGTGGAGGGTGTGCGGATCTGCGTATTCTATCCCGATGGCGGTGTTTCCAAAGTCCAGCGGGCGCAGATGGTGACCCAGGAGGGCAACAACGTGGCGGTTTGCGCCGTGGTGGGTAACTTTGACGATGCCCAGACCGGTGTAAAAAATATTTTTGCAGCAGCGGTCGATGGCAGATTACCCGGCGGCAACGGCTGCCGTCTGTCTACCGCAAACTCTATCAATATCGGCCGTCTTGCGCCGCAGATCACCTATTATTTCAAGGCTTATGCCGACCTGATGAAGCGTGGTCAGATCCGGTTTGGCGATAAAGTGAACTTCAGCGTTCCCACCGGTAACTTCGGTGATATTCTGGCAGGCTATTTGGCAAAGAAAATGGGTCTGCCCGTTGGCACGCTGATCTGCGCATCCAATGCCAACAATGTGCTGACAGACTTTATCCGCACCGGTACTTACGACCGTCGCCGTCCTTTGCATAAGACCATTTCTCCGTCTATGGATATTCTGGTTTCCTCCAATCTGGAGCGTCTTTTGTACTTCATGTCCGGCGATACCGCATTGGTGGCAGAGCTGATGGGCAAGCTGAACACCGAGGGCTTCTACACCGTTCCCCAGCAGATGCGCGATGCCATCGCAAAGGAATTCTGGGCAGGCTACTGTGATGACGAAGGCGCCCGTAAGATCATCGGCAAGGTCTGGAAGGAGCAAAAGTATCTTTGCGATACCCATACCGCTTCCGGTTGGGCAGTTGCGGAGCAGTATGTTGCCGAAACCGGCGATACCCGTCCTATGGTTGTGCTGTCCACTGCCTCTCCCTACAAGTTCCCGGCGGCAGTTCTGTCTGCGCTGGAGACCAGCGAGGAAGCGGACGAATTCAAGCAGATGGAGCGCCTGAGCCAGTTGACCGGTGTTCCCGTGCCAGGCAATCTGCAGGGCCTGCAGGAAAAGACCGAGCGGCATACCGGTGTTATTGAAAAAGACAAGATGCTGGGCTATGTAATGGGTCTGTAAAATTTAAGATCCCCCGAGATGCGTTGCATTTCGGGGGGTTATTTTAAGGAAAATTTAAGATTTCAGCTACTTCCTTTTTGCATAAAAAATGTTATAATGGCACAGGCACAGGAGGTAGAAATATGTCGATTGTACAGAATATTCTGCGACTGCTGAACACCCAAGGGGAGATTCCCGGACTTTACGGCTGGTATCACTGGATGTGGATCGGTATCGTGGTATTGTCCACGGTGTTGCTCTGTCGCTTGCAAAAGAAAAGACCCCAAACCCAGCCTTGGAAAGTTGTCTTTGGTGTTGCGGTTTTGGTGACGATTTTAGAAATTTACAAACAAATCAACTACAGCTTTGGCTATGAGGACGGCATTAGCTTTGCCTATCAGTGGTATGCGTTCCCGTTCCAGTTTTGCTCCACTCCCATGTATGTGGGGTTGCTTGCCGGTTTGTTCCGCAAGGGCAAGGTCAGTGATGCGCTGATGGCATACTTGGCCACATTTGCCATGTTTGCCGGTTTGTATGTTATGCTCTATCCCGGAGATGTATTCGTAGGTACTGTGGGCATCAATATTCAGACTATGATCTGCCATGGTTCCATGCTGGTGATTGGTGTATATCTGCTGTACTGCGGCAGAGTGAAGCTGAAGCATAAGACAGTGCTGAAAGCGGCAGCGGTATTTGCGGTGTGCGTGACCATCGCTGTGGTTATGAACGAGGCAGCATACCGCACCGGATTGCTGGAAAGTCACACTTTCAACATGTTCTTTGTCAGTCCCTATTGCGATCCCTCGCTGCCGGTGTATTCTCTGGTGCAGGGTGTTGTACCGTTCCCCTGGAGCCTGGTGATTTATATTGCCGGTTTCTCTGCGGCAGCATGGCTGATTTTGCTGATTGCTATGGGTATCAGCAAGTTGGCAAACGGCAAGAAAGTAAAACAAACTGTATAAGAAAACCCGGTGTGTTTGACACACCGGGTGTTTTTTATTCTTGTTCCACCATTTCTTCTTTCAGTTCGCTGCGACGGATCAGGAAACGGCGAATGGCAAACAGTCCTGCAATACAAGCCACACAAGCCACGTTGCTCCAGGGGTCATCATGAGAGAGAATGACGTGACGGGTGATAGCCACCGTCAGCACCTCCAGAATGCTGGCAGGGGTGGTATCGATGAGCATTCGCACAAATTCCAGACCCACAACGATGGTCAACACGTTGTGCAGGTATGTGCTGATGTCTGAAAGATAACCGGCGGTGTTGACCATCTTATAAAGCTCAACACCCAGCGCGGCGATCAGCACGATAATGGTGATTGCGGCGATGCAACGCTCGATGGTATGTAAGATCCGGCGGAAAATGTGCTCCACCCGGTGATCCCGGTGGGCTTGCTTTTGGATTTGTTCCTGTAATTTCGGGTCGTGGTTGATATTTGTTTTATGCACGGCTCGATCCTCCTTGGTAGTATGTGGCTATTATATACTATTTTTGGTTAAAAAGGAAGTTATTTTTGATAATGCTGCCGCATTTGCTGCTGGGTGCGTTCCAATTCGCCACGCAGTTCCCGGGCGGACATACGCAAAACACCGCTGCGCAGCGCACCTAACTGCACCAGAGAATCAGAGGTTGCCACCTTTACATCGTAGTTGTGACCGATCTGATCTACTAACGATTCGATGTAAGCGTCGCCGGTCTCGTTTTCTTTGGTATAGACGATCTGAATATTATTCTGGGTCAGCTTTTCTCCCGGGTTGCCTTTGACCTTGTAGCCGTCAAAGACTACCACTAGCCAGCATTTACGGAAAGATGCGTAGCTCGATAGCCAGTCGCAAAGCTGCCGTCTTGCCGCATCCAGATCCTCCCGGGCGAGGCTGGCAAGATCATCCCATGCGAAAATGATGTTATAGCCGTCTACGATCAGGGCGGTCTGCCGGGGCGGACGAATGGTCAGTTTTTCAGTGGCCGGTCTGTTGGCTGCGCTTTGGTACTGGGGACGCTTGATAGGCCCAAATTCCCGGAGCATAATAGCTTCCAGTTCCTTATCGTCCATTCGCAGATTCCCGGTGATCAGGGTAGGTGCTTCCTGCCCCTCCGGTTTCAAACCGCAGTCCAAATGGCAGAAATCCTTGACCTTGTCCCATTTTACAGTGACACCGGCGCCGTGGTCACAGAAAACGCTGTCCGGCGTGTTTTCCAGGTCTGCCTCCGGGTCATAGCCGGTCTTTTCTATGACTGTGTCTGCGTTGTGGCAGGGGGCATAGCCGTGGAAGGTCACATGAAATCGCCCCAGTCCCTGGGTGTAAGATGCCAGCTGGTCGGCATAATCTTTGACTTCCGCTGCCGGGAGAATACCGGTGAGGGTAGAGTAGTCGCCCTCTGATTGGGGCGCATCAAATTCGCCGCTCATAGACCGGATATCAGTAATGGCTCTGCCGATTACAGGGGTGGGGACAGTCAGCGTAAAGGCATACCATGGCTCTAAAAGCACAGATTGCGCCTGCATCAGACCCTGTCGGATTGCACGATAAGTGGCCTGACGGAAATCGCCGCCCTCGGTGTGCTTCACATGGGCGCGACCAACCAGTAAGGTGATCTTTATATCGGTGATGGGCGCGCCGGTAAGCACACCCAAATGGGCTTTTTCAGACAGATGGGTCATCACCAGTTTTTGGAAACTGCGGTCAAGTATATCTGTGGAGCAGACGGAGTCCGTCACAATGCCGCTGCCGGGGGGCAGTGGTTCTAATAAAAGCTGTACTTCCGCATAGTGACGCAAAGGCTCAAAGTGACCGATACCCACCACCGGGGCGGCAATGGTTTCTTTGTAAAATACATGTCCGGAATCCAGGGTTACATCCATGGAAAAACGGTCAGCAATCATATTTTGCAGCACTTCCAGCTGAATTTTGCCCATGATCTGAATGTGGATATGTTTTAGCTTGTCATCCCAGAAAATGCGTAGCTGCGGATCTTCCTCCTCCAGCTGCCGCAGTTTTTGCAGCGCCGGGATGGGGTCGGTATCCTTGGGCAGATTTACCCGGTAAGCCATCACCGCTTGTGACATAGGCGCTTGCGCATCACCTTCGCAGCCAAGTCCCATACCTGCCCAAGTGGCGGAAAGACCGGTAACTGCCGCCAGTTGACCCGGCTGCAGGGCTTCCGCTGCAGTAAATTTATCTCCGGTGTACAACCGAATTTGCAAGACCTTTTCCTCCAACAGTTCGCCGGCAAGATTGCGGTAGCCAATGGGTTGCCGCACCTGCAGACTGCCGCCGGTGAGTTTCAGCCAGGTGAACCGGTTGCCCTGTGGGTCACGGGAAATTTTGTAGACTTTTGCGCCGAACAGCCCGGGATATGCTTTCCGGGGTGCATACCGGTCTAGCAGTGCCAACAGAGAGTCGATACCCTCCAGCCGCAGCGCTGCACCAAAGCAGCAGGGAAATACCTTGCGCTGGGCGATCAGTTGTTGGATCGCTGCATCGGCGACCTGGCCGCTTTCCAGATAATTGGCAAGTATCTTTTCGTCATATACTGCAATGTTTTCTGCCAGTTGGGGATCGGCAAAATCCAGACAGTCTGCGCAGAGAGATTCCTGCAGCTGCTTCAGTACACTTTCCTGGGATACATCCGGCAGGTCCATTTTGTTGATAAATAAAAATACCGGCACATCATACCGTTGCAGCAGTTGCCACAAAGTTTTTGTATGGGCTTGCACACCGTCAGTGGCACTGATGACCAGTACAGCGCAGTCCAGAATGGGCATGACCCGCTCTGCCTCGGCGGCAAAGTCCGGGTGACCCGGGGTATCCACCAAGGTAATATCCAAAGTGTCGGTGGATAGCTGTGCCTGCTTGGAGAATATGGTGATTCCCCGGTTCCGCTCCAATTCGTGGGTGTCCAAAAAGGAATCTCCGTGATCCACCCGTCCCAAAGTCCGCCGTGCGCCTGCTGTATATAGCAGCGCTTCGGAGAGGGTGGTCTTGCCGGCGTCCACGTGGGCCAGCAAGCCGATATTTACGGGATATTTACTTGTTGCCGTCATAAGGACACCGCCTTTCGTTTATATGCTTTATTACAAATAATTCAGCAGGGAAATGAGCGCTTTTTCTGCCTCGGTCAGAATTTTGTCCTTGCGGTAGCAAATGCCGCGTTTATGGAAAAATGGGGGATCCAGCGCAATATATGCAAGCGCAGGGAATTGGTTGCGGCGAGGGCAAAAACCAACCAATTCATTAGAAGATTGCAGCATATCTGCCAGCATATCGTGCCGGGCGTAGGTACTGGGGACATAGGGAACAAATTGATGTGCCTGCAAATAGGCATCAATGCGCTCTCGCAAAACACGCCCTTTGCGCATAAGGAAAAAAGGTGTATTGCTGGGAAGTTCACTCAGTCTTATTCTCTCAGATTCCATTCCCGGCTGCTGATAGCTATGTTTTGCCAGGGGATGGCTTTTGCTGACAACAAGGTCAACTTCACATTGGCGAACATTGGTATAGGTAAGCCCATCCAGGAATTCTGAATAAGAGGAAAGACCGATGTCAATCGTGCCGTCCAGAACAGCTTGCTGGATCTCGTCAGAAAGAAGCGGCTGAAATTGCACAGTGACCTGCGGAAATTGCTCTGCCAGTTTTTCTGCAGCCGCCTGAATGTGGGTGTGAATCAAGTCAGTGTCGCAGCCCAGACGGATCACATGGGATTCCCGTTGCTGCATAGCGCCCAGCTGGTTTTCCATATCCTGCCAAATGTTTTCAATTTTTCGGGCAGCTTCCAGGTAAACCTTACCTGCTTCTGTCAGTTCCAGGGAACTGTCATGCCGCCGGTGGAACAAACGCACCCCGGCGCTTTCCTCCAGCCGAGCCAAAAAACGACTCAGCGTGGGCTGGGACAGATACAGACTTTCTGCTGCTTTGGACAGACTGCCCTTATCTACGATCCGCAAAAAGTATTGAATTTTTTTCAGCTCCATAGTAGCGCCTCCCACATGCCAACCTATGCATTTTGTGCATAGGGTTATTCTAGAATAACATTTGCAATTTGTCAATAATCTCTGTAAAATGATATTAGTGAAATTACAGCAATAATGAAAGGTTAGGTGCAACTATGGAACAGACAGTAAAAATTTGGTTAGATGCTATCGAGTTCCCGGAAATGGGCGGCTGGAAAGTAGATTCCCAGTTCGTTCACCTCAACGGCAGCGCATATCTGATCGCCGCTGATAAGCCCGGTGAGCCGGTGGCGGATGCCAAGATCAGCGTAGACATTCCCGTGGCAGGTACATACCGTATCTGGGTGCGTGACAGAAACTGGCTTCGTCCCCATGATCCCGGTGTTTTCAACTTGCTGGTAAACGGCGAAAACAATGGTGTCGTACTGGGCAAGCAGCCCTCTGATGCATGGATCTGGGAGATTGCAGGCGACTATGCGCTGCCTGCGGGCAAGACGGAATTGGCAGTGCATGACCTGACCGGCTATTTTGCCCGGTTCTCCAGCATTGTGATCACCAATGACTTTGACTATGTTCCCACTCGTGAAGTGGAGCGTATGCACAAGGAGCGTGCAAAAATCAAGGGTCTGCCTGCCCAGATTCAGGACGGCGGCGAGTACGATGTGATCGTGGTGGGCGGCGGCCCCGGCGGCGTGCCGGCAGCTATCGCCAGCGCAAGAAGCGGTATCAAGACGCTGCTGATCCAGGACCGCGCTATGCTGGGCGGCAACGGCAGTGATGAGGTGGGTATCACCTTTGACGGCGCATCGGTTGCCCATATCCATGCCCGTGAGACCGGTATTGCCGAAGAGATCCGCCGTCTGCGTGACCGGGATAATACCCTGGTGGGCGACTGGACTCGGGCGATGGAGACGCTGGTTGCCGCAGAAAAGAATCTGACGGTGGTGTACAACAAGCATGTCTGCGCCGCGGAGATGGAAAATGATTCTGTAATCAACAGCGTTGTGGCGCTGGATATGGTGCAGTTGACCAAGACCCGCTACACTGCCCCCATTTATATCGACTGTACCGGTGACGGCTGGCTAGGTTACCACGCCGGCGCTTTGTACCGCTTTGGCAGAGAGTCCAGAGCCCAGCACGGTGAGAGCCTGGCGCTGCAGGAAGCGGATACTGTGACCATGAGCGGCTGTATCAAGTCCGGCAACCGTTCCTTCTTTGAGAAAATGGACGAGCCGGTTTCCTATGAGCCTCCCGCTTGGCTGGAAGAGCTGCCTGCAGATGACGTGGAATTTGCCCGTGTGATCCCCGGTACCGGCGGCAACCTGATGTGGTGGCTGGAAGCAAGCAACACCTTGGATGATATGTGGGATGCAGAGCAGGCAAGAGATGAGCTGCTGCAGCTGGTGCTGGCTTATTATCATCACATCAAGAACGACTGGTCTGACAAGGAAAAGGCTGCATATATGCAGCTGCGTTTCCCCAGTGTGTTTGACGGCAAGCGGGAATCCCGCCGCTTGATCGGCGACTATATTCTGACCCAGCAGGACTGTGAGAGCGGCCGTGACTTTGAGGACGTGATCTCCTATTCCGGTTGGGCTGTGGACGTGCACCACCCCGAGGGCGTCCGTTCCGGCAAGAAGGGCGCAATGTACTGCGTCAAGCACGTGCCGCAGATCAAGATCCCGTATCGCTGCTTGTATTCCAAGAATATTGACAATCTGCTGTTTGCCGGCAGAAATATCAGCGCCACCCATATTGCCATGGGTACGATCCGTGTGCAGAACACAGTCGCCACTTTGGGTCAGGCTGCCGGTACTGCCGCAAGTCTGTGTATCAAGCATGGTGTCAATCCCAGAGCGATTTATAGCGACTATCTGCGTGAGCTGCAGCAGACTCTGCTGAAAAACGACCAGTTTATTCCCGGCATCAAGAATGAGTTGGAGGACGATCCTTGCTTGACGGCAACGGTCACCGCCACCAGTGTCAGCACCGCAGAGGTGTACACCAACCTGAAGGGCAAGGATGGCGAGCTGTGTCCCTTGACCGACAAACTGGGCGCAGTGATCACCCTGAACCGCAAGGAGGGTGATGCCGATGTGCTTTGGCTGAAGCTGCACAATGCAGCAAATACCCCCAAGACCGTTACCTTGCGTGCCCGTACGGAAGGTCAGTGTGTCAGCGATCTGGTGACCCCCGGTCCGGAAGTGTCTGCCCGGGCAGAAGTGCCGGCAGCAGGCGAGCATTGGGTATGCTTCCCCCTGAGCCTGAAGCTGGACGACAACGAGTTTATGGACAAGGAGATCGTCCGTGTTTGGCTCGACCCGGTAGAGGATGTCTCCTGGCGTAAGGTCACAGATCTGTCCTTCCACTGGAAGGCTGGTTATTGGGATGAAGCTGCAGGCAGATGGGTAATGCGTGGCGACACCACTTATCGCTTTGCCCGGCAGAAGCCGGTGGAAGTACCGGCAAACTGCGCACCTGAGAATGTAATCAATGGCTACAGTCGTATTTTGGATGCGGAGCGCTACGAGTGGGTATCTGACCCTGCGCAGAAGCTGCCCCAGTCCATTGAACTCACATTCCAGCAGCTTTCTACCATCGATACAGTCAGTGTTGTCTTTGATACCGACTTGTCCAACCCCGGCACTTGCTGGTCTATTCGCTATCCGGAAGTGCCTGCCTGCGTAAAGGATTACACCGTTGAGGTGTTTGACGGTAGCGCATGGCACAAGGTGGCAGAGGAAACCGGCAACTTCATGCGTAAGCGCAACCATAGCTTTGCAGCTATGGCGGTGGAGAAGGTGCGTGTTACCGCACTGGAAACATGGGGTGATCCCAGCGCAAGAATCATGGAGATCCGTGCTTCTTTGGAAAACTAAATCCTATAAAAACCCCCGGTCTGCTGCTGACCGGGGGCGTTTTGCGCAGATGTTTGGTGTGGACTTTTCCGCAGCCAAATGGTATAATCAATTCATTCCTGGAGGTGATGCAAGTGCATAAGTATCTGAAACGGTTGGTGCAGTCTGCGGTGGTGATGCTGGCAGCTTGCTTCACCTTTGTTTTTTACGGTCCTTTGGAAATGGTGGCTTTCAGCGCAGATTCTCTGGTGTTTGGCTGGCGTGATGTGATATGGCCGTTGGCAGGTATGGCGCTGGCGATTTTTGCCGTGACTATCGTGTTGCTGTCGCTGCTTCGTGGAAAAGCCTTTCGATATGCGTTGAGCGTGGCGTTTTCCTTAACAGTGGCAGGCTGGCTGCAGGCGGCGCTTATGAATGGCGAATTGGGCACGCTTACCGGCGATCCGCTGCCTTGGAATGAAATGTTCTGGAGCATGGTCGGCAATCTGCTGGTCTGGGCGATTATCTTGATCGCGGTGTTTATTCTGCTACATGTCCGGCGGAAGTTATGGAGAAGCGCGGTGTGCTTCTTGTCTGCGCTGCTGGTAGTTATGCAGCTTGCCCCGGCAGTGGGAATCTTTGCGGGTATGTACGATACCCAAAGCAATACATCGGAGCATTATCTGTCCCAAAAGGGAATGTATGAATTTTCATCCAAGGACAATGTGTTTGTCTTTGTGTTGGATCGGCTGGATTATGATTATATTGAAAAAGCACTGAAAGAAGACCCGCAGATGCTGGACGGACTGGACGGCTTTACCGGATATGAAAATGCCATTTCCGCTTTTGCCCGTACCCGCCCTGCGTTGGTACATCTGCTCACCGGGTATGAGGATACGGCTTATGAAGTCAGCGCAAAATCGTTTTATCAGCAGGCATGGGATGCACAGCAGACCAATTTGCTGCAGGCATTACAGCAGCAGGATTATTCTATCAGCATGTACACTAAGCTTAACTATCTGTTCAGCGATCTGACGGATGCCCAAATGCTTCACAATTACGGAAACGGCAAGGGCGATTTGCAGACCGGAACGGTGCTGAAAAAGCTTTTGAATCTGTCCGCCTATCGCTATATGCCTATGGTGCTGAAGCAGTATTTCTGGGAGGATACCAACTACTATAACACCGGCGCATATTTGTACGGTGCATATCAGTTTGACGATGCTGCCTATGCGGTGGGCTTGCAGGAAAGCACGGCGCAGCAGGCGCAAAACAGCTTTAAGCTCTACCATTTTTACGGACCTCATGCGCCCTATACCATGAATGCAGACGGAACGGCAAGCGAGACTGCCACAACGGTAACAGAGCAGACCCGGGGCAGCTTTGCCAATCTGATTCGTATATTTGACCGCATGAAAGAACTGGGCGTTTACGAGGATGCTACTATTATCATTACCGGCGACCACGGCAATGCGGTCAGTGACCGCAAACCCATCCAAAAGGCCACCAGGATCGGTCTATACTACAAACCCTCCGGCAGTGCCGGCACACCCCTTGTTATGTCTGATGCGCCGGTTTCTACGGAGAATATTGCCCCTACCATATTCAAAGCCATTGGCGCAGAATATACGGGAAAAGCTTTGGATGAAGTAGCGGCGGATACGGATATTGTTCGCTATACCTATAAGTCCGTGATCGGTGAAAACACCGGCAGGGAAGTGGGACTTTATACCTACGCTGTGGTAGGCGATGCTGCCGATTTTTCAAACTGGCAGATCATCGATTATATGGATATTGAAAATTCCTTCTATTAATGGGGATGTGAATTATGACAGAAATCATCAGCCTGCCCCTGACTGCGCTTTTAAGATGGTGCTGCGGGGCGCTGGGAAATGAGATCGTCGCCATTGTGGTGTTCACTTTGCTGACAAAAGTGATTTTGCTGCCCATTTCGGCATGGGTGCAGAAAAACAGCATTACCATGGTGCGATTGCTGCCCCGGATCAACCGACTGAAAATAGAATATTACGGAGATAAGGACACAATAGCGGACAAGACCCAGGAACTGTACAAGCAGGAAAAGTACAGCCCCCTTGCCGGTACAGTGCCCATGGTATTGCGGCTTTTAATGCTCATCGGTGTGATCGATGCGGTAAAGCGTGTCATGGGCGGCGGTGATTCAGCGCTGATAGCCATTCCCGTGCAAGCTGGTGGCTGGACGTATGTTATGCCCATAGCGGCCGGACTTGCGGCACTGGCATTGGGCGCAGCGCAAAATCGTTTTAACCCCTTGCAAAGAGAGCAGACCAAGCTGCAGCAGTGGACGACAAACGGCTTTTCTGTGGGCATTTCTTTGTTTTTGGGTTTCTATGTTTCCTTGGGTGTGGGCGTATACTGGATCTGCAGTAATTTGTTCAGCATTTTACAGCAGCTGCTGCTCAATTGCCTGCTGCCCCCAAAAAAGTACATTGATTATGATGCCCTGCAGCACAGTAAGCAAGCGCTATCAGGCATGGAAAGTCTGGGCGTAAAGGTATCCAAGGAGGATAAAAAACGGGAAAAGCAAGACTATAAACGGTTCTTTTCCGTTGCCAACAAGCATTTGGTGTTTTATTCGGAGAAAAGCGGCTTTTACAAGTATTTTAAGGACGTGATCGAATACCTGCTGGCACGCTCTAATGTGATCATTCATTATGTGACTAACGATCCCAAGGATCAGATCTTTGACCTGGCAAAGCAGGAAAGCCGTATCCGTCCGTACTATATTGGAGAAAATCGGCTGATCACCCTGATGATGAAAATGGATGCGGATATGGTGGTAATGACTTGCCCCGATCTGGGCAATTACCATATCAAACGTAGCTATGTGCGCAAGGACGTGGAGTATGTGTATATGTTCCACTATCCGCTCAGTACCCACATGGTGCTGCACACCGGCGCACTGGACCATTACGATACCATATTCTGCGTAGGCGATTTTCAGATTCCGGAGATTCGAGCGGCTGAACAGCTGTATGGTCTGCCGGAAAAGAAGCTGATCAGCGCCGGCTACGGTCAGCTGGAGCAGCTGCACCAAAGCTATCAGCAGATGCAGCCGACCCAGCGCAGCCGTCCCAAGGTGCTGATCGCACCCTCCTGGCAGCCGGATAATATTTTGGACAGTTGTCTGGACAGTCTGCTATCGCAGCTATTAACAGGACAGTATGAGGTGGTGGTCAGACCCCACCCGGAGTATGTGAAGCGTTATGCCTCCAGAATGGACGCAATCGTCAATCGGTATCGGGAGCAGGATGTGAAGTTTGAACTGGACTTCTCCGGCAACAGTTCCATTTTTGATTCTGACATGCTGATCACGGACTGGTCAGGCACAGCCTACGAATTTTCTTTTGTGACCTTGAAGCCGTCGGTGTTTATCGACACTGCCCCCAAGATCAACAACCCGGACTACGAAAAACTGGGGATCCAGCCGCTGGAATTTACCTTGCGTGATCTGGTGGGCATCCGGATCGCCCCTGGCGCTTTGGAAAATTTACCGGATACCATCCGTATGCTGCTGGAAAAGGGCGGCGAGTATGCAGAAAAAATCGAAAATATCCGAAAAACATATATCGCCAATTTCGGCAGTTCCGGCGTGGTGGGCGGCAAGTATATCCTTAGCCAACTGAAAGCCCGGCAGGAAAGAAAAAAGGAGAACGAATATGAATTTTTTGTACATTGACCCCTCTGTGATGACTTATACCGTGCAGATCGTTGCCGGTGTTGTAGTGGCGGCAGGCGCTGTGATCGGTGTTTTGTGGCGCAGAGCCAAGAAAAAGGTACAGGACAAGCTGGGCATTGACGAGAATGCCGGCAAGGAAGTAGAAGCAGACATCGTGGAGTTTGACGAGGACTAATAAAAAAGCGTACACCAAACGGTGTACGCTTTTTTTGTTAGGTAAGGTTTTGGTTGTTCTTGGCTTTCTTTTGCTGATCCATCCATACTTTCATGACGATGCTGTGGGGCAGCAGCTTTACCAGCCGCACCTGATTGCGCACCGGCAGTCCGTGGATAGACATTTCTTTTTTTGTCTTGTACAGGTCACGCAGACCGGTAGCCACCACATCCCGGGCTTCGTACAACCGGTTGAAGTATTGCACCCGGTTGCCGTTGGTTTGCATGGCATGCTGGAAAAACTCTGTCTTGACCCAGCCGGGATTCATTGCCATCATGCGGATGCCGGTAGACTTCAGCTCGGCATTCATAGCCCGGCAATAGCTGAGCACAAAGGCCTTGGTAGCGCCGTAGGTAGTGATATACGGTACGGGCTGGAAAGCAGAAAGGCTGTCCAGCTGCAGAATATGACTGCCGGATTTCATATAAGGCAGTGTCAGCCGGGTCATAGCCACCAATGCGCGGCAGTTCAGGTCGATCATGCGCAGATCGTCCTCTACAGAAATATCGCCGAAGTCGCCGAATTTGCCAAAGCCGGCGGCATTGACCAGCAGAGCCACTTCCGGTTGCTCTGTTTCCAAAAGATTGCGGTAGGCAGAAAAACCTTCATCGTTGCACAGATCCAGACATACGGGACGGATAGGTATCTGCACCTGACTGCGCAGCTGCTCCAGTGCAGCTTCCCGTCGGGCGATGACCCAGATCTCATCCACAGATACATATTGTCCTAATTGCAGCACAAATTCTTTGCCCATACCGGAGCTTGCGCCGGTTACAATAGCGATTTTCATGTGCGATCCTCCATATTAAAGAACTTTTTGGCGGCGGTCAGCAGATCCTCTTTGGTATTGGTTGCCAATTCGTCATGTACCAATCCCAGCAGGAATGTCATGCACTCGCCGATGTGGGGGCCGGGTTCCAATCCCAGCGCCAGCAGATCCTGACCGTTGATTGCCAGGTCCTTGGCGGACAGAGCAGAACCCTCTTGGCGGATCTCCTCCAAAAGCTGCTCCACCTCGTCGAAATAGGCGTAGTCCTCACCCTCCACACCTTTGGCGGTGTAGTCTGCCCGTTGCAAGGTCAGAAGCCGCCATACAGATTCCAAACCGAATTGGGCGATGCGATGGCGCAGGAGCTTTTTGTCCGGCTCCAGGGGAGTCATGTGATTTTCAATCAGGAATATTACTTGTGAACGAAGCACGTTGGATGCTTTCAGCCGCAGCAAAATAGCGTCTGCCAGCTTGCCGCCTTCCCGGGCATGACCGTAGAAATGACCACGACCGTTTTCGTCCTGGGTAAAGACAGTGGGTTTGCAAATATCGTGCAGCAGCGCAGCCAGCCGCAGGGATACCTCCGGGGGGACGGATGCTACCACGTGAGCGGTGTGGGTATACACGTCATATGCGTGGTGGGGACTATGCTGCTGGAAGCCTACACAAGACGCCAGCTCCGGAATCACTTGCGTAAAGATCGGCGCAAAGCGGATCATATCCTCTGCTTTTACATAGGGCAGCAGTTTGCACAATTCGGAAAATACACGTTCCCGGGACAGCTTGTCCAGCAGGGGAGCCTGACTGAGCATGGCGCTGAGTGTGTTCTCCTCCGGTGTCAGACCCAAGCGGACAGTAAATCGCACACCGCGCAAAATTCGCAGAGGGTCTTCGCTGAACCGAACAACGGGGTCGCCGACAGCACGGAGAATTTTATTTTTCAGATCGTCTTGTCCGCCCCACTGGTCGATATATCCCTCGTCGGGACTATATGCCATAGCGTTGATGGTAAAATCACGACGGGCAAGGTCGCCGTCTATGGTCGCCACAAATTCTACCCAATCCGGACGGCGGCTGTCGGAGTAGCCACCCTCTGTACGGAACGTGGTGATCTCAAAGACTTCTCTGCCGATGATCACACCAACAGTGCCGTGTTTTTCGCCGTTCTGTACCAGCTCGTGTCGGGAGAAAGCCTGCGCAGTCTGCTCCGGGCTGGCGGAGGTGCAGATGTCATAATCGGCAGGGGTTTGTCCCAACAGAGCGTCCCGCACGCAGCCGCCTACAGCGTAGGCGCTGTGACCGGCTTGCTTCAGGGTGTTGATGCAGTACAGCACTTCCCGGGGCAGATACATGGAGGGAATGGCGCTTTCTGCCGGAACGGCGCAGTGGCTTGTAGCGGTACAGATAGCAAGGCAGGCATAAAATACCGGGTTATCGTTGCACAGCGCAAGAATGCAGAAAAATTGTGCGCAGCAATTGCAGACGGTGTACATTCTCCGGCTTCCGTTGCCGGCATCCAGCATGGCATAATAATATGTCCGCAGCATGAGGAAAACAGATGCCAGAAGCGGTGCGGCATAAATCTGCACTTGTGTTTCACAGCTCCACATACGATACTGGCAGATCAGATGGAGCACGAAATAAACGGTGATGCCGGTGTGGAATATGGGATGAGGACGAGTGCCGCGCAGTCTGTTATAGGCGAGGAAGCAAAGGCTTCCGGCAGCCGCCACGCCGAAAATACAGCACAGCAGGGAAATGGTGTCCGGAGTTGTGGTCACGATCTCATAGATAGCGGTTGCCAGGATGCCGGCGGCGGCAGCCAGATCGCCGATCGCAGCCGGGACAGAGGCAGGGAACAGCTGCTTATAAGGACAGTTGTTTTGCATCCTGGCGGTGGCGATCAACAGCGCAGCCACCGTTAAAACAGACAATATGATCATGCACAGATTGGCGGGGTGGTATGTCATCAGCAGACCCTTTGCGTCAAATCCGGTGGAAAACAGCCACATCCCCAAGCCAAAACCGACAGCGCCGGTGGCAATGGTAAACCATGGCAAATGCTTCGGTTGCAGCGGTAATTTCATAGATATTCTCTCCTAAATCATATATTGCTACTATTATAACAACTACGCAGGCTAATTTCCAGTGTTTTTGGAAAATTTAGACTTGTTTCCTATGTGTTTCGTGAGTATAATAATTGGAGTATGTAACTTGGAAAAATGTGGAGGAAAAGATTATGCTGATAGGAATCGTTTCCGGTATCTCTGCCGGCGCAGGCATCTGGGTCTGCGCAGCCGCCGGCGCATTTGTGGGTTTCCACTGGCTGTGGCTGTTGCCACTTTGTTTCGTGGTGTGTTTTGCGCTGATGGCAGGTCTTTGGTTTTTGATGATGCTGGTAATGGCGAAAGCTGTGGATATGGATAAACCCCAGGAAAAAGACGATCCGTTTTACCGCTGGGTCATCCGGCTGACCATTGATGCACTGGTGACAGTGCTGCAGATCAACATTGATACTGAGGGGTTGGAGATGATTCCCAAGGACGGCAGATTCCTGCTGGTATGCAACCACCTGCACGATACCGACCCGGTGGTGCTGATGTGGGCATTCCGCAACAGCCAGCTGGCGTTTATTTCCAAGCGGGAAGTAAATGATATGTTTATGGTCGGTCCGTTTTTGCACAAGGTGCTGGGTCAGGCCATCAACCGGGAGAATGACCGTGAGGCGCTGAAAACCATTTTGAATTGCATCCGCCTGATCAAAGAGGATACGGCATCGGTTGCCGTATTCCCCGAGGGCTATGTGAGCAAGGAACATCAGCTGCATCCTTTCCGCAGCGGTGTGTTCAAGATCGCCCAAAAGGCGCAAGTGCCCATCGTGGTCTGCACTTTGCGTAATACCCATCATATCTATAAAAATATGCCCAAGCTGAAGCCTACGAATGTGACTTTGCACCTGGTAGGTGTGATCCCGGCGGAGGAGATCGCCGATGTAACAGCGGTGGACGTGGGCAACCGTGCTTACGAGATGATGGCGCAGGATCTGGGCGCAGAACTGGTATGGCCCGTGCCGGAAGAAAATACTTGATTTACAGACTAATTTTTGTATAATATAGGGAAAAGCCGATATTGGGAGGATCAACCATGAAAAATAGCGAAAAAACATTAGATATGATCGTAAACCTTTGCAAAAACAGAGGTTTTGTGTATGCCGGTTCTGAAATCTACGGCGGTCTGGCAAACTCCTGGGACTACGGCCCTCTGGGTGTGGAGTTCAAGAACAATGTGAAGAAGGCATGGATGAAGAAGTTTGTGCAGGAATCTCCCTACAATGTAGGTTTGGATGCTGCTATCATCATGAACCCCACCACTTGGGTCACCACCGGTCACGTAGGATCTTTCTCTGACCCCCTGGTGGACTGCAAGGGCTGCGGCGCACGGCATCGTGCGGATAAGCTGATCGAGGAGTCCGAGTCCGGCAAGGGTGTGAACGTGGATGCCATGAACACCACCGAGATGAGCGATTTTATTGCCGAGCATGAGGATGTTGTCTGCCCCAACTGCGGCAAGCATCACTTCACTTCTATCCGCAACTTCAACCTGATGTTCCAGACCAAGATCGGCGTTACCGAGGACTCTTCCTCCATCGCATATCTGCGTCCGGAAACTGCGCAGGGTATTTTCGTAAACTTCTCCAATATTCAGCGTACTACCCGTAAGAAGCTGCCCTTTGGCGTGTGCCAGGTGGGCAAGGCATTCCGTAACGAGATCACCCCCGGTAACTTCACTTTCCGTACCCGTGAGTTCGAGCAGATGGAGTGCGAATTCTTCTGCAAGCCCGGCACGGACCTGGAGTGGTTTGCATACTGGAAGGATTTCTGCAAGAATTGGCTGATTTCTCTGGGCATTAAGGAGGAGAGCCTGCGTCTGCGTGACCATGAGCCTGCAGAGCTGGCATTCTATTCCCGTGCCACTACCGATATTGAATATCAGTTCCCCTTCGGTTCCGGCTGGGGTGAACTGTGGGGCATCGCTGACCGTACCGACTATGACCTGGGTCGCCATCAGGAGGCATCCGGCAAAGCGCTGGATTACTACGATCAGGAAGCCAACGAGCATTACATCCCCTACGTCATCGAGCCCTCTTTGGGCTGCGACCGTGTGGCGCTGGCATTCCTTTGCGAAGCTTATGACGAGGAAGTTGTGGGTCAGGACAAGAGCGGTAAGGACGATATCCGTACTGTGCCGCACCTGCACCCGGCACTGGCAGCTTTTAAGGCTGCCGTGCTGCCCCTGAGCAAGAAGCTGGCTCCCAAGGCAGAGGAAATCTACCACGAGCTGCAGAAGTACTTTATGGTG
>JAZSQH010000065.1:0-7689 GCA_045537865.1 Faecousia sp.
TACTGCACCAGAGAGCGTGTGGAAGCAGCACTGACCAGTTTGGGCAAGGAGGAGCTGACTGAGATCCAGAGCGAGGATAAGCCTTTCCCGGTGGAATGTCAGTTCTGTGATGAAATATATAAGTTTACACCGGAGGATATCCGGCAGTTGCTGCAGAGAATATAGATAAAAACGGTAGGAATTACGCTGTTTTGTTGGGCACAAATAAATTACCAAAAAAACGAAAAAAGTGCTTGACAAAACAGCGCCTGCCGATTATAATGATACCCGTCGCTGAGATGTGAAACAACTCACGCGGTAAGGTAGGGGAGCATAGCTCAGCTGGGAGAGCACATGCCTTACAAGCATGGGGTCACAGGTTCGAGCCCTGTTGTTCCCACCATATCTGGCCCGGTGGTGCAGTCGGTTAGCACGCCAGCCTGTCACGCTGGAGGTCGACGGTTCGAGTCCGTCCCGGGTCGCCATATAAAAGCATCGGGCAGAGCTTCGAGCTCTGCTCTATATGCCTCTGTAGCTCAGTTGGTAGAGCAGTGGACTGAAAATCCACGTGTCGTTGGTTCGATTCCGACCGGAGGCACCACGGTTCCTAAAAGGAACCGAGATGCGGGTGTAGCTCATCCGGTAGAGCGCCACCTTGCCAAGGTGGAGGTAGCGAGTTCGAGCCTCGTCACCCGCTCCAAAAAAGATAAGGAACGCACCGCGTTCCTTATTTCATATGGTACCGTAGCCAAGTGGTAAGGCCATGGTCTGCAAAACCATTATTCGCCAGTTCAAATCTGGCCGGTACCTCCAAAAAGAAAAGCACACCATTCGGTGTGCTTTTTCTTTTTCTCGGCACCGACCGGATTTGAATTTATAAATGCAACGCGGATGAGCGTTGCCCGCCAGCGGCACGCTCGGCGGAACCTTAATTTTCACCGCAGGTGAAAATGCAAACAAATCTGGCCGGTACCTCCACACGAAATATGGAGTCATTATTTTTCCTATTGCGTATTATAAAAATCTATGCTATGATTATGACGATGATGCGTAGACAATGATATTTTTGAGGCTTAATTAAATTTCTACAAAGCCATATACGAGGTGAAAATATGAAAAAGTTTTTCATTTTATTGCTTGTGTTTCTTTTAGCTCTATCTGTATGCGGATGTGAAGATCCAACGATCGGCTCAGAAAAGGGTTCTATACCATCTGAACACTCATCATCTAATGAAATTGCTCCAGAATCTTCAAAAATTACCGAGGAAGAGGCAATTGAAATTGCGTCGCAGCATTGGGGGATTAAAAGCGGAGATAAGGACGAAGCAACGGGATTTCCATTTCTTATTATGCCGGTCGATAGTTCAAACGATAATATTACAATTGCACTTAAATGGCTTGTAGACAATCAAAACTACTCAACTGTTGACACAGTTGAAATTGACCTCTATACAGGCAAAATTGTAAATGGTGATACTGAAGGGTAACACGCAATTGACAAGGTGGTTACCTCATATATGTCTTGCTGATTTGCATAAAAATATCGAGATTCAGCTTTTTGGACCGGTACCTCCAAACGAAATATGTAGTCATTATGTTTTTTCTATTGCGTATATATAGTGACTATGTTTTAATTTTTTAAAAGAGGTGATTATATGGAAGTGTTGTTTAAAAATGAATATAAAAGAGATCGGGAATGGGCAAAAGATATACACAGTTATATTTATTTCCGTCGTCCAATTATGAACGTTATAAATGCAATATTGGCATTGTATTTTGTGCTTGGCATATTTACTCTCATTTTTGACGATTATTTCAGCTGGTATTCCTTTATTGTCCCACCGCTTTATTGGTTATTTGTCTTTTTCACATATAAAAGAAACACAAAGACTGCACTTATGCGTGATTTGGAAATACACGGAAAGCCCGTTGAAATTGTAGTGACTGTCACGGAAGAGATAATCAAACAATCCCAATCAACTGGCTCAGAATTCCAATTAAATTATATTGATATAAAGAAAGCAGTTAAAACAAAGAAATACATCTATTTGTGGTCTAAAACGAATCTGTTATATTCCTTTAAAATAGAATCCTTTACTGTAGGTAGCGCTTCGACTTTTCTGGCCTATCTGCAGAGTAAAAGTGTCCGTGTGAAATAATTATCAGACAGCTTTAATGCAGGTACCCAAGTGGGTACCTGCGTTTTTGCGTTGTATATGCCATCTTGTAAATAATGGTGTTCTGTGCTAAAATACCCCCAAAGGCGGTGTTTTTATGAAAAAACGCATACTATCTCTATTCCTAATCATTGCTCTGCTGGCAGGCCTTCTTTCTGGCTGTAACGGCAGACTCCAGGTCCGGGAGATCTATACGGCGGAAGACCTTTATTCCGTTGCAAAGCACCCGGGTGCCAATTATATCCTGATGGCCGACATCGATATGGAAGGCCAATCCTGGATTCCCGTTAAAAACTTCTCCGGCAATTTTAACGGAAATCGAAAAACCATCTCCAACCTGACGATTACCGAAACGGCGAAAAAGAGCGATAATATGGGCTTTTTCGCTGAAATTCTGGACAAGGGTCAGGTAACCTGCCTCTATTTGGAGAATGTAATCATCCAGGCATCGGAAACGCAGGCAGTCAATATCGGCGTCGTGGCCGGACTCTGGGAAGGCACCATCGACCGTTGTACTGCTACCGGCCTGATTTCTGACACCCGTACCGATGTAGCGGGTAACCCCATCTGTGTTGGCGCACTGGCAGGCAGGGGAGAGCGGGGCACTAAAATCATTGGCGACAAAACCCTTTCCTATACCGATATTGCCGGCGTCCATACCACCGTGGAACTGTGCGCAGATGTCAAACTTTTCGTGGAAGACAGTGAACTTGTAAGCTATGGTTTGGTCGGCAGTGCAGCTGAGGGGTGCACCGTAGAGGGCCAGTGGCATGACAGCTTCTATAGCAGCGAGCGGCTCTCTGAAAATTTACGAGCCCGTCAGCAAACTGTTGTCGATTATATGTATAAAATGGCGACTGTTGCCTGGACCGTACCTTCTACTATGACCCATATCGGCTCCAGCAGTATCCACGATCAGACCTTCGTGCCCGGCCAGACCTATTACGGAATCCCCTATGACCATACCGCCGGCTCTTACGAGCGGTTTATGTACTGTATGGACGAGAACAACCAGGTGCAATCCTGGGTGGCAGAAAACCTGGCGGAGAGCACCTGGTCCGGCAGCGATCCTTCCTTGCTGGGCTTCACCGTTTATATGGGTAACGATTGCTCCAGCGCAGTGGGCTGGTCCTGGATGCAGGTCTCTCCCAACGAAACCGGCAAGGATATCAACGGCGTCTACCAGGGCGGTGCCTATGTGCTGCTGACCAGCGAAATGGTGCCGAATGCAGCCAACCAGGAAACCTACGGCATCTATCCCGTAGGCAGCTGGAACGGGGAGGATTTCAGCAATAAAGATGCTGTTTACCAAACCGCTACGCTGACAAAATGTTCTGAGATTGTGGCTGCCAACGGCGAGGATAAGATTTTTGAAGCATACGCCCGGGCCAGAAAAGCAGATGCATTGGTCTTTGGTGAGCCCGGCGGTCACGCCCGGCTGCTGGCCGAAGATCCGATCGTGATCCGTAACGCAGACAACACCATTGATATTGAAAAGAGCTATCTGATCTGTCACGAGCAGGGGGACGGCTTGTATAATAACCGCTACGAGAACACCAATTCCTCCTGGCGCGTTAACTACCGCTATACCTTCGATGTGCTGATGCACGGCAGCAGCGCCGATTCGGCAGAAAAGCGCCACTTGGAAGCCGGCAGCGGAAAAGGTTACCTGCCCATTACCATCCGTGCTTTGCGGCAGGAAGATGTACCGGAAGCCTTCGTAGCTCCTTATCCGGAAATCACAGAAGAAACAGTCATCACCCCCATCAGCGGCAAAATTTATTCCAACTTCCGGATCCAAAGTACCACCGTTACCGTTTATGACGAAGGCGGCAATCAGGTCTATCATAAAGAGGTCTTCACCGGAAGCGACGGCGCCTATGACAGCCTCCGGGGTGAGAATGTCATCGTGAATCTTGCAAAGCAGCACGGGAACGCCATGGCAGGACAGCCGGCAGGAACCTATACCTTCACCCTGCAGGTAAAGGTCAGCGACGGCAGCATCCATACATTGGCGGATCGGCAAATATATAACCATCCCTAATCCAAAATAGAAGGATAACGGCAATTGCGTTGGCAATTGCCGTTGTTTTACAGCAAAACGCCCAAAAAATATCGATAAAATTTTGATAAAATGCGGTATGTCTTTTTGCTTTTGTTTATGGTAAAATGTACAAGTTAGAATACCCAAATTGTAATTGGAGGAATATTCATGAAGAAGAGAATTTTAACCCTTATTGCTGTCTTCGTCATTATGGTTGGCGCTATGGCCATTGTTGGTCAGGCTGCTGATACTAATGAAAGCATATTAGCAGCCAATGTTGACAGCAAGCACATTACAGAAGATACTGATCTGTACCTGGCTGGCCATACAATCGGCACTTTGACTGTTGATGAAGGCGTTACGGTAACTATCTCCGGCGCTGGCGAGACCGGTGCTATCGGCACTATCGAAGGTGCGGGCACCATCGTTGCGGCAGATAACTATCTGCTGCTCAATGGCGATGGCAATATCCATAAGCTGACGATTGAGACTTATGGTGTGGCACTGCGCGCCAGTGACTTAGAGGTTAACGGTGCTTCTATGTACTATGTTTGCCGTTTTGGCGGCGACCAGTATGTTAAGAACCTGATCAGCACTTACGGCACTGCTCTGGGCGCAGGTCGTGAGCCCAACTTCAAGGACAAGACCTATACCATAAATACTGATCTGTCCGGTTGGAATACCAGCGAACCCTTCCTGGATAACGGCGTTTTGCTGAAAGGCATCATGAAGACTGCCAATGCATATTCTGCGAACAAAAGTAACTCCAATATGCAGATTAAGAGCTTGCCTTATGTCGACCTTGATTGCGGTGTCCGCATTAAGGGTGTGACAATGAGCCGTAGCTTAAAGGATTTTGTTGAGGTCGTTACCTCCAACGAGGAAAATCCTGCGCTTCAAAAGGTCTATTGGGATTCCAGCTATATCGATTACGAGGGCAAGCTGGATGTTATTGAGATGTACAGAGCTTTCGAACGGGTCATGAAGGCTTGGACCATGGATCGGTTGGATCCTCTGGTGAAGGAGAGCTGCACCACCCCCTATCCCATTTACAATGCTTCTGATGTAATGCTGATGTCCTTAGCGCCTTATGCAGATTTTGAGTTAAAGAACTATGTGGATATGGATGGCGCAACCATCGACGGTATCACCGGTTTTACCGGCTCCATTGACGGTAATGGCCACACCATTCAGAACTTCACCTTGAACGGTACCGGCTTTGTTGATACTGTTGCTGCCGGTCAGTCTATCACTGATCTGTATCTGACCGATGTGACTATGGTGGTTCCTGCCAAGTCTACTGTTTTGAATGTCGGTCTGATCGCCGGCACCAATAACGGCTCTATCACCGGCTGTGCCGCTTCCGGTACCATTAAGGATACCCGCACCGGCGCTGCTGATGCTGAGATCAATGTGGGCGCACTGGTCGGTAACAACGCAGGTACTTTGACGACCGAGCCTATCCTGTCTGTTACCGAGACCGCACCCGATGTTCAGGGTACAGAACAGACCTTTACTACCAGCGGCTTGTCTGCGGATGTGGGCCTGTTTGTTGAAAAGAGTGACTATGTCAACCGTGGCCTGGTTGGTACCGGCAACCCCGTTTCCAACGCAGCTACTGTCTACTGGCGTGACCGCAGCTACAGCACCGAGCGGCAGGCTGCAGAGCTGCAGCGCCGCCGTCAGCTGGTCGTGGACGATGTTTTCCAGCAGGGCACCATTAAGTGGACCCCCGCTACTCCCATCAAGTACTGGCATGACAAGACCAACAACCCCAATATGGAAAAACCCGACGGCTGGTGGGATACCATCCTTAGCGGCAAGTGGCACATCCATAACCAGACCTTCAATCCCGGCACTACCTATTACGGCATCCCCTACACCCACTGTGCATCTCCCATCGATCAGGCAATGTACTACATGACCGAGGGCGCCAATGGTGTTTACACCTTGAAGAGCGAAGTTACCTCTATCAAGGGTGGTCCCGATAATTATGCGGGTGAATCCGCCTGGGTTGGCGGCAACATTGGTTGGGGTTCTTACTTCGGTTCCGACTGCTCCGGTGGCATCACTGGTTCTTGGCACAAGGTATCTCCCATTCTCACCAGCGCTAAGAATAACAACGGTGTTTGCTTGTTCTACACCACCAACATGGTTCCCAGCCAGTACAACCAGTGGTACTACGGCTTCAAGCAGGTTGGCGACTACGAAGTTGACGATGCTACCTGGAGTGGCGGCACGAAGGGCGAACCTGTTACTGCCGGCGGTGTGACCATGACTGACTATGTTATGGATACTGATGATATCTACAATAAGATCGGCGCAGAGGGCTTCTATGAGGCCTATGCCCAGTCTCAGATGGGCGATATCGTTGTGGCTTACAGCCGTACCGGTAAGGTTGGTCACGCTCGTCTGATCGCTGCTGACCCTGTGGTTATCCGTAACGGTAGCAATGAGATCGATGCGAACAAGAGCTACTTCCTGTTCCACGAGCAGGGCGCAGGTCTTTATACCACTCCCGGTGTTTCCTCCTGGCGTATCAACTGGAAGTGCTCCTTCGCAGAAGCTGCAATGCAGCTTTCCGGTCAAGAAATGGGTGGCAACGGCAACGGTTATTACCTGCCCATTACCATGAACGCCTTCCATAATACCAGTGTTGCTGCTACCGGTGGCATCGCTTCCGGCGGTAACGTGATCACCGGCAATAACCCCATTAAGTACGCTCTGAACTCCTCTTACCGTATCATGAGCGCTACCATGGTCATCAAGGACGCACAGGGCAACACTGTGTACGAGGCTACCAGATTCCAGGGCACTTCCTCCAACCAGAACCGCCGTCGCGCAGTTCCCGGCGCTATTCCTCTGTTCGCAAGCGACCTGTTCAGCGATTGCTGCGCTAACCTGGTTGAGGGTCAGACTTACTATGTCACCTTCTCCGGCACTACCTACGGTGGCGTTACTAACACTAAGATGACCGACTACATGATCGTTTACGATCCCGCAGCCTAAACCTTATTCAAAAACCGACGGTCAACTGACCGTCGGTTTTTTAGCCTTCCCATGGGGGAAGGTGGCACGGCGTAGCCGTGACGGATGAGGGAAGGAAGAAAGCTCCGATGGATTTCCATCGGAGCTTTTCCTCATTTAATGATCTTAAAATAATCCAGAGCCGCCAGTACTGCGCCGCCTACCACATAGGCCTCTGCTACAGAACCTGCGATCCAACCCAAAATTCTCACAAAGGGAATGAGATTCAATAGCCAGATCACAAGACCTGCCGCCAGCAGAGCAACCAGGTGAAACAGCAGGATCACCACCAATGAGGGCAGATCCTTCTTGTCGGTAAAGGACATAGGGAAATATTTCTTCAGCAGTTCCATAATAAAACCTCCTGACATCTTTTTTGTCATTGCGAGGACCGAAGGTCCGTGGCAATCTCCTACACAACATATGAGATTCCCACGACCAGTCTGCTGACTGGTCTCGGAA
>JAZSQH010000095.1:0-6255 GCA_045537865.1 Faecousia sp.
GCCTGAATCACCTGGCCGTATTCACAGGGACGAAAACGGGAAATGGCACCAACCGCGTCTTCCATCGTATAGACCGGTGTAACCGGATCATCACCGGCGCGCTGCGCCTTCCGGTTCTGCCACTCGGCTTCGGATTCCTGAATGTGGGCAGAATCCCGCAGCATAATGTTACACAGATCACAGGTGGTTGTCGTCGCGTATATCGCACCCCGGAAACCGTCCTTATACAGCTTCGGCAACATGCCGGAATGGTCAATGTGCGCATGGGTCAGAAATACAGCTTCAATGGTATTGGCCGGAACCGGGATCGGCACATTCTCAAACACATCAATGCCTTGTTCCATGCCACAGTCCACCAAGTATTTCTTGCCACACACCTCCAGCAGTGTACAGCTGCCTGTTACCTCATGGGTCGCGCCGATAAATTGGATCTTCATATTATAGCCCCCTTTTTATGGCATCCTATGATACGATTCCTTCTGTTATTATTTTATCACATTGGGACAGAATAAAATAGGGATAAAATGTAAATTCTCAGCACAAAACGCAGGCTATCCCTTTTGTGCGACTGCCTGCGTTTTTGTGATTATTCCACCTTCAACATCCGGTATCCGATACCGATATGGGTTTGGATATACTGGGTTTGGGAATCCTTTTCCAGTTTCTTGCGCAGAGTCGCCATATGCACCCGCAGGGACGCCATATCGCTCTCCCAGGAACTGCCCCATATCTTATTTGTCAGATAGGTGTGGGTCAGCACCTTGCCGGCATCCTTTGCCAGAAGGCAAAGAAGTTTGTACTCCGTAGGTGTCAGCTTCAGTTCTTCTTCGCCCAACAATACGCAGCCAGCACCGTAGTCTATCGTCAGCGTTCCGTTGTGGAATACGGAGTCTGCATTCTGGGTTCCGGTCCTCCGCTGTGCCACACGAAGCCTTGCCAGCAATTCCGTCACGGAAAAGGGCTTTGTTAAGTAATCGTCAGCACCGGCATCCAGTGCGGCAACTTTATCCGCATCCTCGCTCCGAGCTGAGATAACGATAATGGGCATCTGTGACCAAGTGCGGATTCGTTTTATGATTTCAATACCGTCCATATCCGGCAGTCCAAGATCCAAAAATACGATGTCCGGTTGTTGGGTGGTAGCTACCGCAATGGCGGTTTCACCGTTAGGTGCAGTTATGTATGCATAGTTATTGGATTTCAAGGTGGTGGTGATCAGGTTACGAACGGTGGGATCATCCTCCACCACTAAAATCTTTGGACTATTCATGGACTTCCACCTCCCCCGATGGAATATTAAATGTAAAGACTGTACCCGTTGGCGAGTTGTCGGATACGGTGATCTCGCCGCCGTGGGCAGTAATGATAGACTTACAAAGACTCAAACCCAGGCCCAGACTTCTGCGGCAATCGGCAATCGGGTTGCTGCCGCTATAGAACATCTGGAACACCTTTTCCTTTTCGCTGTCCGGGATGCCCATGCCGTTGTCGGCAATCTGAATCCATACCTGTCCATCGTGTTCGCCGGTGGTAACAACGATTATTGATCCGGCAGGCGTATATTTAATGGCGTTGTCCACCAAATTGATAATGACCTGGATGATGAGCCGAGCATCGCATTTGGCAAGCAGCAATTCATTTTTATGTTCTACTGTTATGGTATGCTTTGTCTGTTTTCTTCCCACATGCTGAAGTGCTTCGCAAACAATTTCCTCTACCAAATGCGGCTGCTTTTGCAGTTTTATTCGGCCTTCTTCGATCTTGGTTACTGCCAACAGGTTTTCCACCAGGTTGATCAGCCATGCGGCATCGTCGTAGATATCACCGCACATCTGCTTTATGGTTTCTGCATCTATCTTTTCTATATCAGAAAGCAGCATACCTGCGTTGCCGGAAATAGAGGTTAGCGGTGTTCGCAAATCATGAGAAATAGAGCGCAGCAAATTGGCACGGAGCTTTTCGTGCTCTGCCTGCAGCTTAGCTTCTTCCTTTTCCTTGGCGTTACGGCTGTTTTCCAGCGCCAAGGCACATTCACCTAAAATGGACAGAAACACACTGTTTTCAAAGGCTTCCAGGGTTTCTGACCCCTCTATAATGACTGTTCCATAAACACGGTCCTGCACCTTAACAGGATGATGCTGCGTGTCCTTGTTAGCATTGGCAACAATACCGGGCAGTACCGTTGCTGTCCTGCCCAGCAGCTTGGATACCTGCATACGGCTGGCCTGGAGGATTTCCTCCTCATTTTGTGCCTTTTGCAGAAGCTGATTGGTCTCTAACAGAAGATTGGTTCGATAAGCTGCCTGTGCGGATTGCCGGGTCTGTCCTTTCAGCCGGTCCGTCATAGTGCCAACCGTCAAGGACGCAATGAGCATAATGAGGAAGGTCAGTGGAGCGCCGTCTGCATAGACCCGCAAAGAAAACTGCGGGTAAGTAAAGAAGAAGTTAAATACCAATACACTTCCGATAGCCGACAGCACATAGCTTGACCGGGTGGAAGTAACCATTGCCGTCAGCAGCACCGCCAGCAGATAGATCGCAATGATGTTGGCTTCACTGAATCCGACTTTAGAAAACAGATAGCCAAGGCCGCTGGCAAGCGCCAAAATACCGATAGAGATCCCCCAATCCCGGAGTGTGGTTTGCAGATCGATTTGTTTCCGTATCTTCTTCTGCCGATAAGCAATGTCCACATTGGCGTCGGGGATGATGTGGATGTCAATATTCGGTGCGATCTGTGTCAGCTTCTCTGTCAATGTTGGTTTACCAAACAGTCTGCGTTTGGATATGGCACTTCTGCCCACCACGATCTTGGTTACGCCGGACAGTCTGGCATACTCCGCAATTTGATACGACACATCGTCACCGAAGACTGTTTCAATAGTAGCGCCAAGCTTTTCTGCCAGCTTCGTATTCTCCCGCAGGCGCACCTTGTCTGCTTCTGACATAGCCTCGTAATTGGGTGTGCTTACAAACAATGCGGTAAAGCTGCCGCCGAAGGCTTTTGACATAGTTGCAGCTGTGCGAATGATTCGGGCATTGGATGGAGCAGAAGAAAGACCTACAAGTATATGTTCCGCCACAGGCAGCCCTCCCATCTTGTTTTCTTTCATTCTACCACATCCTCGTCCGGATATCTACAACTATCGTCATAAGTAAAGGTGGGTTCGTTACTGGGTCTGCGCTCTAAAAACTTATCCAGCTTTTTCAGCAGATAAACCAAATATACTTGACCAGCCACAAAGCTAAGCACAGCCAATATAATCCAAATGACTTTCATAATTGCGATTTCAAATCCGGAAGCATTTCTGGATATCCTTGAATTTTCCCATCACCATCAGAGACTTCCCTTCGCACAGCAGGGTGTCCGGGGTGATGAAGGAATCCAGCTTGTTTCCGTTCTTTACTGCCAAAATGTTGATGCTGAACTTTTTACGAATATCCAGCTGTCCCACGGTCTTGTCCATCCATGCGGCAGGGATCGTCACCTCAAAGATGGCGTTCTCGCTATCCAGTTCGATGTAGTCCAGCACATGATTGGCACTGTACCGGATTGCTGCCCATCTTGCCATCTGTTTTTCCGGGTAGATTACTTCATCAGCGCCATTTCGCAGCAGGAACTTCTCCTGTACATCTGTGGCGGCTCTGGATACCACTAACTTTGCACCCAGCTCTTTCAACAGGCTTGTGGTTTCCAGACTGCTCTGAAAGTCATTGCCAATGCCAACGATGCAAACATCATAGTTGTCAACTCCCAAGCTGCGAAGAAATTCCTCGTTGGTACTGTCACCGATCTGGGCATTGGTTACATATGGCAGGAGCTCCTGTACCAGTTCTTCCTTATGATCCACTGCCATGACTTGATGGTTCAGCTCCCCGAGCTTCATTGCAATGTGTTTTCCAAAACGGCCTAAGCCGATCAGCAAAATAGATTTCATAAAGAGACCTCCTTATCCTACAGTAATTTTCTCCAAAGGTAATTGGGAGAGCGTATTTTTTGTGGCAGACAGAGTGGCAAAAATCAACGTCAAGCCACCGATCCTACCCAGGAACATCAAACTAATCAGTATCAGCTTTGATACAAAATGCAGCCCTGGTGTGATTCCAAGGGTCAAACCAACTGTTCCGATAGCAGAGGCGGTTTCAAATAGGCATGTAAGGACCGGCAGATTCTCTACACGGCTGATAATCATACCACCTAACAGGAACAATGAAATATACATTAAGAAGACGGTAACGGCATTCTTTACTGTTTCATCAGAGATTCGCCGTCCAAAGAACCTTCCGTTTTCACGCCTGCGAAAGATGGCTACAGCACAAGCGATCAGGACCGCTGCGGTGGTGGTTTTCATGCCGCCTGCGGTAGAACCGGGGCTGCCGCCAATGAGCATCAATCCAATGGTCATCGTCTGACCAGTCTGGCTGAGCGCCGTCAAATCCGTTGTATTGAAGCCCGCGGTTCTGGGTGTTACCGACTGGAACAGGGACAAAAGGATTCGCTTGCCTATGGGTTCTGCGGAGAATTCAAAGAAGAAGAAATAAACTGCCGGGACGAGCAGCAGGATACCGGTGGTGGATAGAATCACCTTGCTCTGCATCCGGTAACGCCTGAAATGCAACCCATTCTGCCGAACATCCTGCCAGGTTAGAAAGCCGATGCCGCCAATGACGATCAGCAGCATCACGGTGATATTGACCACCGGGTTGGCCGCATAGGCCGTTAAGGAAGAGTAGGGGCTGTTAGTACCCATAAGGTCAAAACCTGCATTGCAGAAAGCAGAGATGGAATGGAAAACCGCCAACCAAATTCCTCTGAAGCCGTATTCCGGAACGAATACGGTCATCAACACCAACGCGCCCAACAGTTCAAACAGAAAAATACCCTTTAGAATAAAGCCAGTGAAGCGGACGATACCTCCCACCTGTGGCGCGGAGATGGCGTCCTGCATAGTACTGCGCTGCATCAAGGAGATTTTCTTACCGGATGCCATAGTAATCGCTACAGCAACGGTGATCACTCCCATACCGCCAATCTGAATCAGCAGCAGGATTACCGACTGTCCAAAGCCTGACCAATAGGTTGCCGTATCCTGAACAATAAGGCCGGTCACACAGACAGCGGACGTGGCTGTAAACAGTGCATCTCCAAATGGTGCGCTTTCCCCACTTCTTGTGGCAAATGGCAGCATCAGAAGAAGCGTTCCTACAAAAATCACGCCGGCAAAACCAAATAGAATAATCTGAGATGAACTGAGTTTTCGTTTATGCAAAACCGCCCACATGGCGATACCTCCTAATGCGTTTCTCATTGTTATCATATAGGAAAACACATAAAGAGGGTGTTAAGGCTCACGCAGGCGGTGTTAAGATTCCATAAAGATATTGGCAGAACAATAACCGTCCAAGCAACTCCTCCTTTAAAAAACAAAGATTTTTGCCCGACTTTAGAGGTCTGCTTTCCGCCAGGCAGACATACCTATTTGCATTTGCTTGTGCTACCCCTTTACACATAAGGGTTTTATGCCGTTGGGGGATATAAAAAGACCGATTGGCGTAATTTACAACATATTTGTTCTTTGATATGATAAGATACACTCACAGGAGGTGATGGGATGAAATTCAAACTGATCATCGACAAGGAAAAAGACGAAGAAGTGGTGGCCACTGTCCACAGCCGCAACAGGCTGACCGATGAGATCGAGGCGCTGATTTTAAAACACGCCGGTGCTGACCGGATCCCCGGCTATCGCGAGGACGATATTAAGATGCTGTCCGTTCCGGAAATTGAGTGCATCACTGTTTTAGACGGAAAAACTTATGCCATTGACGCTGAAAATCAGCAGTATCGTTTAAAGCAGCGGCTTTACGAGTTGGAGGCGCAGCTCCCATCTTCTTTCATTCGTATCAACAAAAGTACATTGGCAAATGAGGCCCGGCTGGACCGATTCGCCGTTACTTATGCCGGCAGCGTGGACGCGGTTTTCAAGTGCGGTTACAAAGAATATGTTTCCCGGCGGTGCTTCGCACAGATCAAAAGGAGGTTTGAGGGTAAATGAAAAAGTTTCTCAAGGAATTTTTGTTCCGGGGTCTGATCTGCGCCAGCGGCGGTCCTATCGTATTGGCAATCATTTACGGCATTTTGGGTGCTACCGGCACTGTAGATGCGATCTCCCCCAGGGATGTGTGCCTGGGAATCCTAACCATCACACTGCTTGCCTTTACTGCGGCAGGTATGACTGCCATCTATCAGATGGA
>JAZSQH010000011.1:0-20064 GCA_045537865.1 Faecousia sp.
ATTTGTCTAGCAAATTTACTCAAGAATTTTCGTTGGCTGTTATTTCATTCGTACACGAATTTCTTAAACAATCCATTATAATTGTCCAAGGTGTTACTTGTTCGTCTTTGCGTTATTCAATTTACAAGGTACAGGCCGCCCTCCAAAAAGCGGAGAGCCTGTTAAATATACCACAGTACACCTATACTTGTCAAGAACTTTTTTCATTTCTCAGCAAGTTTTTTGAAGGTTTTTTGCGGTATTTTGCGCCCCCTGCCGGAAGCGCTCGCTTATCATAGCAAAGGGGTGTTTTCTTGTCAAGCATAATTTCGTTTTTTTCTGCATTTTTCTGCAGTTTCTTTTGTCAATCGACTTTTGTCCGTTGGGTGTGGACGCTCAGGTAACGAGCCGCCTGCTCAATGTCCCCTGCTCCATCCCAAAGGCTGACAACTACTGTGTTCCGCAGATACTTTCGCAAGGTATCGGTTGCCGATTCTGCCTCTTTGGTTACCAACAAATATTGCGCCGTATCCAAATAGATCACACCGGCAGTGTTCTCCTTCAGATCTTGCAGCGCCGCTTCCACCGTTGCGCCTCTGCCCATATCCCGGGTATCCGTTTGCAACACAAACGCATCGCCCTCCACAGACAGCGCCACAGTTTGCACCGGCTCCAGCTTTGCGATATCCAATCGTTCCACCGGCGCAAAGAACAGCGCCGCCAAAATCAGCGCATATAACACTTTCCTCATTTTTGATTCCTCTCGTCTCGGGGGTGCAGTTTCTGCGTGCGGAATTTATCCTTAAATAGCCGCCGGCGGATCAGCGACCCGGTGGGTGACAAATAAGAAACACCCAAACATTTGAGTCCTGATAAATGGATAAGCAAAATCAGCACACCGGCAGCCGTTCCGTATAATCCGGCAAATACCGACAGCACCGCAACACCGAATCGCCATACCCGGATGGCATTGGCCAAGTCACGGTTTGGCAACACAAAACCGCAGACACCGGCAATGGATACCATGATCAGCGCCACCGGCGAAATCAATCCAGCCTCCACCGCCGCCGTACCTACCACGATACCGCCGATGACAGAAACAGATTGTCCGATTGCTTGAGGCAAATGGATGCCGGACTCCTGCAAAAGTTCAAATGCCACCAGAAGTCCCAGCACCTCTGCCGCCGTAGAAAACGGTACTGACTGTTTGCTGTCAATAATCGAGCGCAAAAGCGGTAAGGGAATCACGGCTTGGTGGAACGTTGCAAGGGCAATATAAATACCCGGCAGCAGCAAACCTGCCAGCAGCGCCAAATAACGCAAAATTTTCACCGCCGATGCGCCCACATAATCTCTGCCCCGATCCTCCGGGCTTTCCATCAGGAACATCAGGTCTGCCGGCGCAAGATAACCCAAAGGCAAACCATCTATCAGCAGACCTACCCTGCCGTCCAGTATGCCCTGGCAAAACCGATCGGAGCGTTCTGTATATTGCAGCAGCGGAAACGCAGTAGCTCGAGAGCCGGTAACATACTCCTCCACCGCTGACGGCGACAGTAAGCCGTCAATATCGATCTGGGACACCCTGTCTTTCATGCGCTCTACCAACACAGGGTCTGTAATGCCATCCAGCCACACAACACTGATATTCGTCAGACTCCGTCTGCCCACCTGGGTTTCGTATATTCGCAGATCCGGTGACCGCAAATGCCGACGGATGTAACTGGTATTGGAGCGAATGGTCTCTACAAAGGCATCCTTTGCGCCTTTGACTGTATTTTCCACCTCCGGAGCAGATGGTCCTCGCTTATCCGGCGTTCTGACCTCAAAGCCGATTGCGCCTGCTCCAGGAAACAGCACCACGCAAAAACCGTTGACCAGTAAAAATGCGATCTGATCCAAGTCGTGGCACGGCACCGCTACATTATTATATATAGTGCCCTCCATAGCGCTGCGATACAGTTGGTTCTGGGTGTCGCCCCGGAGGTTTTGGATAATGGGTTTGAATATATAATCAGAAGCAGCCCCGGAGGCGATTAGTCCGTCAATGGCATAGGCATAGATCGTATGCTCGCCACAGCGGAGCTGCCTGCGGATAAAGTCCGCCGCACCCTGAAATATGTTGCTGATATTCTCGTCGGTCATCTCGCCGAAATATTGTGTCTGCCTCATAGACTCACCTCCAGGCTAGTATGCCCGGAAGTTTTTGGATTATCATTGAAATCGCATCTTATAAATGGTATAATGATGAAAAAGTGAAATTTGAGGAGAAATGACTATGTCTGACGTGATCGCTGCCGTATCTACCGGCAATCAGATCAGCGCTATCGGTATTCTGCGACTCACCGGCAACGGCTGCGCAGATGTAGCGGGTAAGGTTTTCAAATTACAAAGTTGCATGCCGCTATGTGACGCACCCAACCGGAAATTGGTGATGGGTACGCTGCTGGACAAGCAAGGTCGTGCTATCGATAGCTGCCTAGCCGTCTTCACAAGAGGTCCTCACAGTTACACCGGCGAGGACACGGTGGAGATCCAGTGTCACGGCTCTCCGGCGGTGCTGGCTGCCGGTCTGGAAGCGCTGTATCTTGCCGGCGCAAAACCTGCCAAACGGGGCGAATTTACCAAACGGGCATTTCTGAATGGTCAGCTGGCGCTGACCCAGGCGGAGGCTGTGATCGATCTGATCGAAGCAGAACCCGCCGAAGCTGCCGCCAACGCCGCCGGTCAGGTAGGTGGTGCGCTGCAGAAAAAGCTGGCGCCGGTATATGATGACCTGACGGATATTTGCAGCCATTTCCACGCAGTGCTGGACTACCCGGACGAGGATATCGAGGACTTCGGTCTTGATAATTACGAAGACAAGCTCCGCAGTAACAGCAAAGTTCTCTCCGGATTGCTTCAGACTTATGGCCAAGGCCGAATCCTGAAGCAGGGCGTATCCGCTGCTATCGTGGGCAAGCCCAACGTGGGCAAGTCCAGTCTGTTAAATGCATTGGCCGGCTACGAGCGTGTTATCGTCACAGAGATCGCCGGCACTACCCGGGATACTGTGGAGGAAACGGTGATGCTGGGTAACACCCGGCTGCGACTGATTGACACTGCCGGTATCCGGCAGACAGATGACCGGATTGAAGCCATGGGCGTGGAACGCTCCAAGGCGGCAGTGGAAAATGCCGACCTGATCTTGTATGTCTGCGACGGCTCTGCGCCGCTGACTACCGAGGACAAGGCGGTATTTGAGAGCTTTGCCGGTGAGGAAAACGCCATTGCCCTGATCAACAAATCTGATCTTGGCACAAAGGTGCAGCCCAGCGATCTGCCCTTTATGACCATTATCCCCATCTGCGCCAAGACCGGCGAGGGTCTTGATCTATTAGCAGATGTGGTGGACGAGATGTTTGCCGGCAACACACCTTGCGACGGCTCAATTCTGACCAACCCCCGGCAATTTGATGCCGTCCGCCGTGCTTATGAAGCGCTGGAATCTGCATTGAATGGACTGAAAGCCGGTCTGACACCGGATGCGGTACTGACAGATGCGGAGGCCGCTATGGAAGCCATGGGTGAAGTCACCGGCGCTACTGTCCGGGAAGATATTACCAACCGAATCTTTGAACGATTCTGTGTAGGAAAGTGAGCAACATGATTTATTTAGATAATTCCGCAACCACCAAGCCTTGTGCTCAAGCGGTAGAAGCCATCAACGACGCACTGACCCATGGTTGGGCAAACCCCAGCGCTTTGTACGGCTTTGGCATCGATGCCGCCCACAACTTGCGAACTGCACGGAATAAGGTCGCCGCTGCCCTGGGTGCAGAGCCCAATCAGGTGTTTTTCACCTCCGGTGGTACAGAGGCGGACAACTGGGCGCTGTTGGGCAGTGCCAAACGCTTCGGCAAGAAAAACAAACATATCATCACCACCGCCATCGAGCACCATGCCGTACTGAACTGTGTCAAGGAGCTGGAGGCGCAAGGTTATGAGGTAACCTATCTGCAACCGGACGAAGGCGGACAAATCACATTGGATTCCCTGAAAGCTGCATTGCGTAAGGATACATTCCTAGTATCCATCATGATGGTCAATAACGAGGTTGGCAGTGTCATGCCCATCAGCCAAATGGCCAAGCTGACCCACAAGGTCTGCCCGGATGCCATTTTCCATACCGATGCAGTACAAGGCTTCCTGAAAGTTCCCTTTGCGGCAAAAACCTTGGGCGCGGATCTGATTTCCATATCCTCCCACAAAATACACGGACCGAAAGGCGCCGGCGCTTTGTACATCAACCCCCGGCTGAAGTCCTTCCCTGCTCTGCTGTTAGGCGGCGGGCAGGAAAACGGCTACCGCAGCGGTACAGAGGCAACACCGGCTATTTCCGGCTTTGCAGCCGCCTGCGTCGCAGGAAAAGAAACCTGCAAAGAAGACATCGCAAAAGAAACGGCATTGCTGGACAGCTTGGTTTCCCAGCTTTCTGCTTTAGAGGGTGTGGAGATTAACGGCTGCCACCAAGCGCCTCACATACTCTCGCTCTCCATCCCCGGTATCCCAACGCAAAACATTATCAACATCCTGCAGGATGCGGATATTTGCGTTTCCGCCGGCTCTGCCTGCGCCAAGGGTCACCGCAGCCACACCCTCACCGCTATGAGTCTTTCTCCGGAGCGAATGGACAGCTCATTCCGGGTGTCTATCAGCCGTGAGACCACCCAAGCGGAACTGGACAAATTGGTAGGCACCATCCAAAACGATATTTTGACTCGCATAAAATAAAAAAGCTGACCCCATCGGGGTCAGCTTTTTATTGTTCGTCAGGGAGCGGTGGTGTACTGGGACTGGGTCATCTGCAAGGGATTTGCCAATGCATTGTTCACAGCCTCCAGAATCACTGCCTGCTCAGATTCAGACAGTGCCACATCCTGGGTCTTGATCAAAGTAGAGTTCAGGAACTGCTTGGGGATAGAAGTGTACTGCAGCGCATCCAGCTTTTCGATGCCCGCCAGCTTGCAGTACCACACATAAGACACTGCCACACGAGCCAAGTCAGAAGCGTGGACATAGTCGCGGTGAATATCCTTTTCCTCCAGATAGCTGGACAGCAGGTTCTCCATCACCGTAGCGGAGGGGATCATAAACTGGAAGGTGCTGTCGGTCATAATGTTATCGCTGACGCACTTGGTAACAGCCTGGTACAAAGTAGTACGGTCATTGTTGTAGAGCGCATAGCCGTTATTGTAGTAGGTAACTACCGGAGAGCTATTACGCAGCTGGCTATCCACAGGAGGCACCCAAGTCATGTGCCAAGCAAACTTAATGTTGGGGTTCTTGACATTTTCCTTAACAAAGTTCTGCAGGGTCTGAATGTTGCCGGCCTTATAGGAAGCATCGGATGCAATGTCGAAAACGCCATCCTGCATAACGATGATGTCCCAGTATTCGTACTGCAGAGCCTGCTTCATAGTGATCGGCTCCATAACATCCGGCGGCTGGTTAGCATTCTCGGTGCTGCTGATACGCAGATCATACTCGGCAGCATCGGTGGTGGCAAATGCCACATGCTTATTCATGGGGCAGCCGGAGTAGTACAGTGTGCCGACCTTCATGCTCTCGTAACCCTCGGTAGCAGCGATCTTTGCCAGCATAAAGCCGGCATCCACAGCCAGAGAGTGACCCAAGGTCAAAACTTTCAAAATCTTACCCTCTTCGCCGGGCTGGGTAGCTTCGGTAGTTTCTGCAGGCTCGGTTTCACCGCCGCCGCAAGCAGAGAACATACCCACAACCATCAACAGACACAGAAGCAATGCCAAAAGTTTTTTCATTATTCGCGACTCCTTTATGTAAATATTTGCGAAATTATTAACAGCATTACTATAGCACATCTTCCCCGCTTTGTCTATAATAAAAATAATAAAAATGTGAACCTGATATAGAACAAGCCTTATGCAGCGGCGTAAAATAAAAAGCTGACCCCATGGGGGTCAGCTTTCATTCATCATCAGATTGCAGGCTGGGTCAACTTAGTAAGCCACGCCCCAGTAGATCATTTTCTTGGCAGGCTTACCGCAGCAAACGCAGGTATCACCCAAGTTCTCCTGCGCAAAAGGCATACAACGGGAGGACATACCGGCCTGCTCCTTCATCTGCAGTTCGCAAGCTAGCTCACCGCACCACATAGTCTTGATAAAGCCGCCGTTTTCCTCCTGCAGTTTCTTGGCTTCTTCTACAGAATGCGCCTCGTAGATATGGTCGGTCAGATTCTTTTTTGCCTTGTCGTACATGCCCTGATGTACCAGCTCCAGCTGCTCTGCCACTGCAGATTCCAGCTGATCCAGCGCAACCACGATCTTTTCGCCATCGTTACGGCGCACCAGCACGCACTGACCGTTTTCCAGGTCGCGGGGGCCACATTCCACACGCAGGGGTACACCCTTCATCTCGTACTCTGCGCACTTCCAACCCATGGAGTTGTCAGAATCGTCTAGCTTGACACGGAAGCCTGCATTGACAAGACGGTCCTTCAGGCCGTTGGCCGCCTCCAATACACCCTCTTTATGCTGGGCGATGGGCAGAATGATCACCTGGATGGGTGCTACCTTGGGAGGCAGTACCAAGCCGTTATTGTCGCCGTGGGTCATGATAATGCCACCGATCAGACGGGTAGACACGCCCCAAGAAGTCTGATGGGGGTTGACCTTTTGGTTGTTCTTGTCAGTAAAGGTAATATCGAACGCCTGGGCAAAGCCGTCGCCGAAGTAGTGGGAAGTACCTGCCTGCAGCGCCTTGCGGTCGTGCATCATGCACTCGATGGTGTAGGTAGCCTCTGCGCCGTTGAATTTTTCTTTATCGGTCTTCTGACCACGGGTCACGGGCATCGCCAGCACGTTCTCGCAGAAATCAGCGTAGACATTCAGCATTCGCTCGGTCTCCTCACGAGCCTCCTGGGCAGTGGCATGCATGGTATGACCCTCCTGCCACAGAAATTCTCTGTGACGCAGGAACGGACGGCTGGTTTTTTCCCAACGCAGCACGCTACACCACTGGTTCAGCATCATAGGCAGATCACGATGGGACTGGATCGCATTCTTGAAATATTCACAGAACAGCGTTTCGGAAGTGGGACGGATGCAGTAACGCTCCTCCAGCTTTTCGCTGCCGCCGTAGGTGACCCATGCGCACTCCGGTGCAAAGCCCTCCACATGATCCTTCTCCTTCTGCAGGAGGCTTTCCGGGATCAGCATGGGCATATACACATTTTCTGCGCCGGTTTTCTTAAATTCAGCGTCCATAATTCTCTGGATATTCTCCCAGATCGCATAGCCGTAAGGACGGTAGACAAACATACCCTTAATAGAGGAATAATCGATGAGCTGCGCTTTCTTGCACACATCGGTAAACCACTGGGCGAAGTCCACCTCCATATCTGTAATTTGTTCGACTTTCTTATCCTTTGCCATAGTATTCATCCTCTCGCGAGCCATTTTTTGTTATTTAATATTGTATCACATTTGTCAAGTATTTCATAGGATGATGCAAAGCTTTTCTCGGAGGCAGATATGACGGAAATCACCTTGTTTTTAGACCCGGCGGTGGCGCTGTTCTACCAGCGGATCGCCGACGCGGCAGGAATCGGATTGGCGCAAGTGCTTCAGGATGCCTTATTTAAGTTAGCCGGAGAGCTGTCTCTGGAGGCGCTTCAGAAATAATGTAGGGATTGTATTTTGATAGCCAGTCTGTTATAATACCTTGCAGATATACACACACGGAGGCTAACAATATGAAATCCATTCGTGAAATATATAAGATCGGCAAAGGCCCTTCTTCCTCCCACACTATGGGTCCGGAACGGGCTTCTCGCCTTTTCAAAGACCGTTACCCTAACGCAGATGCATTCCGGGTCGTGTTGTATGGCTCCTTGAGCAAGACCGGCGTGGGTCACGGCACAGACCGGGTGATTCGGGAGGTATTCTCCCCCCTGACCATTGATATTGAATTTTCCCAGCAGGCGCTGCCGGAGGGCGCACACCCCAACACCATGGAGCTGTTTGCGCTACAGAACGGCGAAATCATCGGCAGTCTGCAGATCGAGTCCATTGGCGGCGGTGATATTCGTGTGCCGGGTCAAAGCACATTGGACACCCCGGAGGTCTACCCGGAAAACTCCTTTGCGGAGATCGCAGATTTCTGCAAATGGCGCTATATCAGCAAGCTCAGCGACTATGTAGAGCTCAACGAAGGCGAGGCCATCTGGGAATTCCTGGCGGATGTCTGGACGGTGATGAAGCAATCCATCGCCGACGGCTTGGCTGCCGAGGGAACGCTGCCCGGCGGTCTGAAGGTGCAGCGCAAGGCAAAGTATCTGCATCAGCAGCCGGAGCAGGAATTGGTGCCCGGTATGATCGAATTTAAGAAAATTGCCGCCTACGCTTATGCAGTAGCCGAGCAAAATGCCGACAACGGCACCATCGTCACTGCCCCCACCTGCGGCGCATGCGGTGTGTTGCCTGCGGTTTTGAAGTATGCCCAGGACACCCGTGGCTTTACGGACGAGCAGATCATCCGTGGCCTTGCCACCGCCGGTATTATCGGCAGTCTGACCAAACGCAACGCTTCCATTTCCGGCGCAGAATGTGGCTGTCAGGCAGAGATCGGCACAGCCTGCTCCATGGCAGCGGCAGCCCTGGCTGAACTGTATGAGCAAGACTTGGATCAGGTCGAATATGCGGCAGAAGTGGCTATGGAGCATCACTTGGGACTGACCTGCGACCCCATCTGCGGTTTGGTGCAGATCCCCTGCATCGAGCGTAACGCTGTGGCAGCTATGCGTGCCATGAACGCTTGCAACCTGAGCTTTTTCCTCACCGGCTCCAGAAATATCAGCTATGATATGGTCTGCCGTGCGATGCACGAAACCGGCATTAACCTGAACCACCGTTTCCGGGAAACCAGCGAAGGTGGTCTGGCAAAGATCTACGCACGCAAAAAGTAACGACACAAGCTACACCCCGCCTTAAAACAAGGCGGGGTGTTTGTTTATGCAAGCATCTCCAGAAGCTGCGCCATGTTTTTCTTACCAAAGGATACCTTGTCATCATTTATAACCAGACACGGAACGCTCATCACATTATATTGATCCCTGAGTTTTTCAAAGTGAAGCGCATCATATACATGGGTCGTAATATTAGGCTTCAGGGCTGCCAGATGCTGGGCAGCCACTACAAGATCCGGACACATGCTGCAGGACAATGTGACCAGGATTTTCATGTCGATCGGTTCTTGCATATTGGCTATTTTCTGTTGGGTATCATCGTCCAGCGCTTGTCCCGGGCCGGCGGCATTGTAAAGTGCCAACACAAAAGAAGTAAACTCATGGCCGCCGGGAACACCATGAAAAGCGATACCGGTTGCCGTGCCATCCGCCAGACAAACTTCCACGCAAGGGGCGTAATCACTATCCGCCTGCCTGTCTGCCACTTCTACTGTCAGCTTATCAGAAAGCGCCGCCAAGGCTGTGATAAACTGTTCCAGTTCATCTGAAACCGGACGGCTGTCCAGAGAGAGCTTTAACAAAAGCGGTCGCGCCATTCGGCTGAACACACCATCCAGCTGTTGCCGGGTTTCCGGTGGGAACAACTCATTTTCACTTGCAGATTCCTGCACTTCTACAGTAACAGACGAAGGATTTTGTTTTGGCGCAGGCATATCTGCCCGCAGACCGGTTCTGCGATGGACCTCTGCCACATACTTCTCCAGCTCCGTTGCTGCCAGCGCACCGTCACTGGTGGCTGTTACCACTTGGCGCAAAGGCTTGATACATACATCGCCGGCGGCATAAACGCCCTCGACGCTGGTCTTTTGTGACGCATCTGTTATAATATACCCTTGTTCGTTCAGCTCCACCACACCGCCCAGCGCCCCCGTAGCAGGCGCATAACCAGCAAGCACGAACACACCAAAGGTTTCCTTGCTCTTATATTCCGCCACTTCACCGGTGGCGGTATTTTTGTACCGTGCATAGGTCAAGCCGTTCTCGCCGGATACTTCTTCCATCACCGTATTGGTCAGCACAGTGATCTTTTCATGGTTCTTTGCCTGATCTGCAACGGATGCTGCGCAAGAAAAATCATCTTTCCGAATAAGGATCGTCACATGCCGGGCAAATTTTGTCAGAAATACGCTTTCCTCCGCAGCGGCATAGCCGCCGCCCACCACAAAAATTTCTTTCCCGGTAAAGAACTCGCCATCGCAGGTTGCGCAGTAGGCAACACCCCTGCCTTTGTGCTCCTCCTCTCCCTTGAAGCCCACCGTTCGAGGATGAGCGCCGGTGGCCAGCAAAATACCAAAGCACCGGAAATCGCCCTTGCCGGTACGGACAGTCTTGATATCCCCATTTAGATCAAACCCAGTAGCTTCTGCCAACAGAAATTCCGCGCCGAAGCTTTCCGCCTGCTGCTGCATAGTATCCGTCAGCGCCTTGCCGCTGGTTTTTGCAATACCGGGGTAGTTGACCACCTGGTGGGTAATGGCGATCTGACCGCCGAACTGCTCTTTTTCCAGTACCAGCACCCGGTATTTCGCCCGGGCAAGGTACAAGGCGGCGGTCAGACCCGCAGGTCCGCCGCCCACAATGACTACATCGTACAAATTTTCCATTATAACTGACCGACCAGATCCAAACTAGGTTTCAGGGTTTCAGCGCCGGGCTTCCAGTTGGCAGGACAAACCTGATCGCCGTGGGCATGGACAAACTGGCATGCCTGCACCTTTCGCAGCAGTTCCTCTGCATTTCTGCCCACATTACCGGCAGTTACCTCATACCCCACAATTTTACCCTCAGGATTGATGATGAACGTACCACGCTCTGCAAGACCATCCGCCTCGATCAGTACCTGAAAATCTCTGGAAATGCTGTGGGTAGGGTCAGCCAGCATAGGATAATTGATCTTTTTGATTCGTTCTGATGCATCATGCCATGCCTTGTGCACAAAATGGGTATCAGTGGACACAGAATACACCTCACACCCGATGGCCTGAAACTGCTGGTACTTGTCTGCCAGATCCTCCAGCTCAGTGGGACACACAAAGGTAAAGTCTGCGGGATAGAAAAAGAACACGCTCCACTTGCCCAGAATATCTTCCTTACTCACAAATTTGAATTCGCCCTGGTGAAAGGCATAGGTGCGAAATTCCGAGATTTCCTTATTGATCATTGACATTTGGTTTTCCTCCGCATTACTTTATTTTAGAAATTTTGTTCCAAATACAGTTTGTCCCACTTTACATCAATAATACATACATGATCCGGGCATACTATGGCAGAGGATGTGAGATTATGGAGCAATATAAGCGAGGGTTTATCCCCTACGCATTCGCCGCCTTGTTAATTGGTTTGGTGGGCGGCTTTTCTACAGTTTTAGGCCCGGCTTTTGTGCGAGATATTGGAATCGACTATAACAACACCACATGGACCGCCCTTGCGCAAGCCATGTCTACTGCCGCCTGCGCACCCATTCTGGGCAAAATCGGCGATATGATCGGTCGCAGAAAAACTCTGCTGCTGGGCATTGCGGTATTCACCTTAGGCAACATTTTGTCCGCCCTTGCAAATACCCTTGTATTTATGCTGATCGCCCGTTTTGTGGTGGGCATTGGAACTGCGGCAATGGGGCCTGTAATTCTAGCTTATATCGCAACCGAGTTTCCACAAGAAAAAATCGCAAAAGGGTTTTCCCTATACATGCTTCTTTCCAGCGCATCCGTTATTATCGGGCCAACCATCGGCGGCCTGATTGTTTCCGCATACGGTTGGAGAACTATGCTATGGGTATGTGTTGCCATTTGCGCCGGCATTTTTGCCATCTGTTTTCTTTCCTCCCGCAAGCAGATATCTGCAGGCAAAGCGCTGCAAAATTTTGATGTGTCCGGTGCTTTTTTGATTTTGATATTCTTTAGTCTGCTGCTGTGTATCCCCTCCTTTGGACAAAACTTTGGTTGGACATCCACGCCATTTCTGATCGTATTGATACTGGCAAGCATCAGCTTGTTCGGTCTTGTGCTTGCAGAAAGAAAAAGTCCCTATCCCATTCTTGCAGGCAACTTTATAGGGCGCAGAACTTTTATTCTGAGTATCATCGCTTTATTCCTCACCCAGGGATTAATGCAGGCCAACATGACAAATACCATTGTGTTTGTCAATTATACCCAACCCAACAACACCGCCATTTCCGGCTTTGCAATTTCTGTCATGTATATCGGAATGTCCTTGGGTGCGATTATCCTTGGGCCCTTGGCGGATAAATTTCACCCCAAGCAAGTACTTTTGGGGTCTTTTGTTCTTACCGGAATCGGCTGCGGTATTCTGCTGCTGTTTACTGAGCAAACTTCTGTATTTCTGCTGATGGCAGCCCTTGGTATTCTTGGTTTTGGTCTTGGCGGAAACGGCACGATCTTTATGAAAGTCGTTCTTGCAGGATTGACGCCCCAAGCAGCCGGTTCGGGAACGGGAACTTACGGACTGTTCCGGGATTTAGCTGCGCCTTTTGGCGTGGCGGTATTCGTGCCGCTGTTTACCAACCAAATTACAAGCAGAATTTCTGCCGGTACAGCAGAAGCCGCAGCAGCCGTCAGGTCGGTGCATAGTTTGGCATTGGCAGAGATCCTATGTGTGGCGCTGGGTATGATCACAGTGCTGTTTCTGCCAAAACACAAAACCACAAAGGAGACTTAATATGCGGTTAAAAGATAAAGTTATTCTTGTTACAGCCTCTACCCGAGGTATTGGACTTGCCATTGCAAAAAAATGCGCCACAGAGGGCGCACGGGTCTATATGGCCGCCCGGGATTTGGAACGGGCGCAGGAAATCGCAAACACGCTGCAAGGCGCAAAATGCGTGTACAATGATGCTACCAAGCCGGAAACCTTCACCTCTATGGTAGAGGACGTTATTCAGGACGCGGGGCGCATTGACGTGCTGGTGAATAATTTCGGCACATCCAATCCGGGGAAAGATCTGGACTTTGCAGGTACTGATCCGCAAATCTTTTTGGACACCGTAACGCTCAACCTGCGAAGTGTTTTTATGGCAAGTCAGGCAACTGCCAAGTATATGGCGACCCGCGGAGGCGGCAGCATTATCAACATTTCCTCGGTGGGCGGCCTTGTGCCGGATATTTCGCAAGTGGCTTATGGTACCAGCAAAGCAGCGATCAACTATCTGACCAAGCTGATCGCTGTGCAGGAAGCAAAACACCATATCCGCTGCAACGCTGTTTTGCCGGGTATGACCGCAACAGAAGCGGTGGAAAAGCATTTGTCTGATGATTTCCGGAATTTGTTTATGCGGCATATCCCCTTGGGGCGCATGGGACTTCCGGAGGAAATTGCAGAAGCGGTCTGCTATTTTGCCAGCGATGATGCCGCCTATACCACAGGGCAGATTCTCACTGTTTCCGGCGGTTTTGGTCTGGCGACCCCGGTTTATGGTGATTTGGCAGGTAAAACAAACCGCCGTTAAGTTGATAATAACCCCGCCTTGTTATAAGGCGGGGTTTTTGTCCGCAGAGTATTGAAAAACGGAAATTTATCCGCTATAATACTTTTTAGACAAATTTAAGGAGATTTTCAAATATGAAATTAGGTATCGGAACCCGGTGCCCTAATTTCACAGATAAATGTTTCTCAAGAAATCTCCATAAAGCCCCATACCGCAATGGTTTTTCAAACTGTACAGTTTACAAAGCTGAATACACTTTCATAAGGCTCAATGCCACCGTGGTGTAAAAATGGTGTAAAACCGAAAATGAAGTTACCAAGAAAAAGCCATTGCAACACAACCTATAACAACATCCCGCCTTCGTACAGAACCGTACAAAGGCGGGGTTTGAATTATATTGAAAAATATGTTAATATAACAACAAACAAATGGAGATGATAATATATGAATTTCAAGCATGGCATAACATTAACTGATATTATGGACTTGGTTAAAGAGTCTCTTCAGGACTTCTATTCCAACGATAGTATCTTACTTGATTATTATACTGAAAACGATGCAGTTGCAGAACGGTGTATGGTTTTCCGTATCGGATGGTATATGTTAAATCGCATATGCAAAGCAGACAAGTTTAATTGGGCAGATATTGATTGCGAGTACAACAGAAATTTTGATCATCCAAAATCTATGTACAAGCTTACACTTGATGGCATATCAGAGAAAATCAAAGACATGATTCCTGATTTGTTGATTCATAAGCGAAGAGAAAACGAGAACAACCTCCTTGTAATTGAATTCAAAAAAGGCACCCCTACCGCCACTCAAAAAGCAAATGACGTAGAAAAGCTTTTGTACTTTACAGATACCAGCAAGGAATATGGCTATGATTATGGCCTATACATCGAACTTCACAAACGAAGTGCAACCATCCAGGTTTATCAAGCAGGCAAGCACAAAAGCCACCTTGACTTTAGTTTTATCCCAACCTTTCAAAAATAGTAGCAACAAAGAAAGGAGATTCCTATGAATTGGCTTATGTCCATTAAGGATATCAAAAGGGCGCAGGAGAACAATCAGCTAGTTGTTTTCGTGGGAGCCGGTGTTTCTAAAAACTCAAATGTTCCTACATGGTGGGAACTAATCAAAACGATTGCTGAAAAAATAAAATATACAAAGTGTGATACATGTAACTGTAGAGACAAGGGCAAAACATGTCCAGATGATAGCTGCGAAAACAGGTATGCTTTTACACAAGAGGAATTTCTTCGGATTCCAGAATATTTTTACCAACAGCATAAAACAGAGGGCGACGATACATATTATGACTTAATACTCGAAACTTTGCGCGGCGGATCTGGCCCAAACGCAATTGATGATGAGATTTTCAATTTGTTGCCCCATCATATTATTACAACAAATTATGATTCATTATTAGAAGATTCGCTTTCTGTTAATTCTCAATTATACGCAGTAGTTTCTCAAGACAGCGACTTATTATCTAAAGCTAACGATCGGTATTTAATCAAAATGCATGGTGACTTAGAAAAAAAGGACACCATTGTTTTGAAAGAAAGTGATTACATAGACTATGAGCAAAAACACCCTCTAATAAGCACTTTTATACGTTCTCTTCTCGTTAATCATACCTTTGTATTCCTAGGTTATTCCCTAAACGACTATAACCTCAACTTAATTATTGGTTGGATAAATTACTTCCGCAAAATGCATGGTATTGAAAATCGGCCGGTCAATTATCTAATTGACACTAAGCCCGCAACCGATCTCGAAAAATCTAGATTAGAAGACAAGAAGATATATGTCGTGGATCTCAATTCCTTGCCGGCAGATGTTGAGAATCTGTTCGCAATTCCAGATGCTTTGACAGATCCAATTGGGCGTAAACTCTTTACATACCTTAAGTGCATATCGTCACCTATGGTAGAGCAAAAATACCTTCCATTAGAAGACCGATTACTCGAAAAATATGAGGTGCTTGCACCTTATTCTAAAATTTCTTATCATGATTTAATCTCTGTACACCCTTTAGGCCGTACAACTTTTATGGGCACAGAACTTGTCTTTTACGAAAGAGAATGGTATGAACAAATTAGCGCAATATTAAAGAACCCCGAATCGCTTGTAACAAAAACATTCTGTCGTGCAGGCATCTCAGCAATTCATCTTTATGAAGATAATTCCTCCGAACCCGTTCCCAATGCATACGAGCCTATAGACAAAACATTCCAACTTTATTTTGACAACAATTATATCGAATTGGAAAAAGAATTAACGAACAACTCCAATCCAATACAACAACTATATTTTTATCATCTAATCGGGCACGACCAAGCAGCCATAAATAACATCCTAACTACTATTTCTGAAGAGTACCCTGCTAGAAACTATGTTGAAATTATATTGCAGAAAACTCGTGCGCGATGTGCCAGACTGTCATTTTTTGATCGACAAGAAGAAGGTACTCGTGAACTTCAACAAATATTTGATACAACCCCTGAAAAATGGCGTAAGGCAACTGCTTTCCTGAGGATGCTTTTCGAATCTGCTGCCAAAAACATTCATGTTATGGATAAATTGTTAGAAAAACATGAAAAACGATACGAGTACCGCAGCAACACCATTTATTCAGGCCATGCCCATTTATCTCTTTGGGAGCTACAGGCATATGCGTACGATTATTTCTTTTTCTTCATTGAAAATGGACTTCCGCTGCATTATTTTTCAAATCCAAAAGAATATTTTCGTGATTATCTCAAATCAATCCTTTGCACATATTCACCGATACAAGAAGCGTCGCACGACTCCTTGTTAGGCGCTCGGTCCAAGCAGCCACATTATGTGTTAAATGAAATTGATCTTGATATGATGATCAAGTACACAGATCCAAAAAGTTTAAAAGCTTGGTTGAAGAAATATTCTGTCCAAGATCTTGAAATCGAAAGTGAAATTGATATTGTTCAGAAATTTGCTAATTTCTGTCTTAGCATTGCACATTATAAGCAACAATACTGGTTCAACCCACTTCATTCCTTTTCTATTCTTATCTGCCTTCTCAAGTTAGACAACTGCCAGAAAGAATTAATTTTAAAAGCACTTTGCAATTTAATAGAAGTATCACTTGTTGAGAATCCCGTAATCATCAGCGAAATCTTTGAGGCAATTGAGTATCTCATTCTTCACCTAAACATTGATGCCTCAGAAAACTTGTACAGCAGAATTATCAAAGTAATAACCAGCGCTAACGTTTTTGCCTTACTTCTTGAGCGACGTGCAAACGGGCTAGAGCGTGTCTTGAAAAAAATCAGTAATTATGTACCTAACACCACAACTACCGCTCTTATCCAAGAAATTAATACTATTGAAAATCCAAATGAAAAGTGTAAGAAAATGTATTTGTTGCGTTTTTTGCTGCCATTAGATTATTGTAAAGAATTCTTTAAAGAGAATCTTGAAAAACTGTCTACAGAAGAAATCTTTTATCTAATAGTAGAAAAGCGCATAGATTACACTAGCCAATGTTGGTCTCGTTTTATAGATCGAATTGCAAAAGGGTATCGCGAAAGGAAACAAAAGCCTGGAGTAAGATGTTTTCCGGATTGGCTAGCAATAACTATTGAGCATAGTATCATTTTAAGATTGTTTGGATTTGATATCGATTTGCAGCAGTTGTCTCCTTATGCGGATTGCTCAGAATATCTTCAGTTTATTCTAGATCCAAAACACTTTGACTACTCTTTGGTAGATACAAGTCATTATATGTGGCAAAACTTGATCTACTCAAAAGAGTACCGACATTTCTTTATCGAACATAAGGAATGCTTACTTTCAGACGAATTGCGGAACTTATTTAATATGGGTGTAGAGACAACCGACCAAAGCAAAATCATATATGGCATACTTTTGCAAGGAGATGAACTCCGGGATTTCTAAACCTGCGCCCCGCCTCTGTTTACAACAAAGGCGGGGCATATTATTATTCATTTAGCGCCTTAAGGCAAAATTGATATGCAGAGCACTCAGCCTATAGACTCAAACTCCAGGACCATCGTCCCCGTTTTTGCAGAAAGGCCGTCGCACAACACTTCCGCCTTTCGAGCCTCTCCATGTATTCTCTTGGCAGGCGAGTATCTTACAGTTTCAAATTCAGCACTGTAGGAATTGCTTAGTTTCGCATCTGGGTCAATGTATTTGTTGTACTGATATACGCTCATATAGACCCAGACAGTTTTGCCATCGCTTGTCTTGCAGCGGCAAGCGACATCGGTAGAGGTATATGACCCCTCTGTGCTAATGGAATACTCAGGTTCAATGGAAACAATATCTACATATACGTCGTCTCCACTCTCAGCACTTTGAGAGAACACATACGGTTCAGAGTTACCAGAGGAATTGCACTCAGACAATCCACCAGAAATTAAGGATATCAACAGAATAATTCCAATCCACACTAAGCATCCAATACGTTTTGCCTTTTCCGCCTGTTCTTGTGCTTCTTGCTGACGACGGATTCTTTCCTTCGCTAATATTTGTTGAGTAAGCGTGCTCATATCCTGTGATAGTTTGGCCTTAAGTTCTTCCAGATCGCCAAATTCTGCCACAAGCATTTTTGTTATCCTAAGAGCATATTCAGTTTGCTCTTTGTTATTATGTAGGGTAATTGCAACATCACGAGCAATATAACAGATGCTCTCTCTTAATTGCACAATCAGACCGTCATCCATCAGTGATCGCCGTACTTTTCTGTTTATATCCTTGACTTTCTCGATGAACTCATCCACTTTGGTGCTGGTCGAATAGGCTTTCAAATTGTCTGCTCTTGTCTTAAGTGCGTCCACCTCTGCAACAACTTGTTTTGCATCCTTATCACCCTTAATGATATTTGATAAAGTATCACTGTCAGAATCAAATAGTGCCGCAAGGTCTCCAATTTCGGCAAAGATAGGTTTTATCGCATTAATCAACCGAAGAGATTCTTCTGAAAGTCCCTTTTCATTATGGAGCCACACAGAAAACTGGTGAAGTTCCCGCCCAATTTCTTCGCTACCATTATGAGTAACACCGCTTGCCATAGATTTAAGCTGTAAAGGTTGCACCAAGCGATCCCATCTTTCGACACAGTGGATTAAACTATCAATGCCATTTTCTATAGCATCATCATTTGAGTAGTTTTTAATGCCTTCTATATGGGAAAAGATTTCATCGGCAGCCTCTTCAATTGAAGCTTGCATTTTAATTTCATATTGGTCTATGATATCAGAAATCACGATGCCATCATTATAATCTGCATTAGCAATGCATTTTTCGGCAACCATTGTAATGAATTCTATATAGTCTTTTTTACTTAGTTGTGTTGTCTTTTCGGAAATTAACTGGCGGATATGATCACGTTTTCTGGTATATCCTCTCCTCAATTCGTCCTCGGATACTTCTCGTATTCCTGCTTGTTGACGACAATTGTTGATATTTTTTAGAAGAACGAGCAAATCAACACTATTGTATAATTCGTCAATTTCAAGAATCAAATATCCAAGTTCAAAGTAATCATCATATCTTGAAACTTCAAAATTATGTAGGACAGCATTCAGTTTTGCTATGCCACTTAAGCTATCAGCCTTAATTTTTCTTGTTTCCGCAACACAATTGTTAATATCAACAATCTGTTCAACAGGGAGCCCACAGAACCAATCTAGTTCTGCAACCAATCTTCTTTCCGGATTTAACAAGTTGGTCTGCGCTTCTTCACAACTGTTGCTGTCTAATAAGAATGACATCTCCTCAGCTTTTGCAATAATATTTGTTCTCTTTTCAGTTGGCAAAACCTCAAGAATATAAAATGGGTTATTCTCTAAAAATGTCTTCACAATGTGAAACCCTCCTCAAATCAGGCGCCATAAATCACTGGTTAAACCCAATTTTACGCTTTTCTTCTTTCTTCGGCAGCATATCTAATGCCTTGTCAAAACACATTTGGTTTATATATTCGATATGATTTTTCACGGCCATTCGACCGGCTTCCCGCAGCGCAAACGTAATATCAGACATCGGATGGCTGTCCAACTGTTCTGCTATGTTTTCGACAACGACATCATCTGCAATTGGAAGTTCACGAAATTTCACTTTCAAGAGTGCCAGGATTTCTTCCTTATTGGCCATTTTAACTTCAATGATGTGATCAAAACGGCCTCTCCGAAGAATTGCAGGATCTATCGTATCAATCATATTTGTCATTGCAAAGACCAGCACACCCTTCGAGATAGCCTCCGGAATTCTCCGCAAGAACTCAGCGACCTCTTCAATATGGTGTGTACCACTTGGGCCTGCCATACTTCTATTGCTGAGAAACGCTTCCATTTCGTCTATCACAATAATAGAAGGAGATGCCTTGATCGCCGAAGTAAAGACTTCGGATATTTTTTTGCTTGTATCGTGTATGTAGGAGCTTGCAATGGTGGATGAGTCAATGTCAAATCGCTTCCACCCTAAATACTCTGCAAGTTTCTCAACAGCATAGGTCTTTCCACAGCCGGGAGGGCCGTGGAGAATGGTTGCCCCAGGGAAAGAGATACCCATACGCTTA
>JAZSQH010000106.1:0-7041 GCA_045537865.1 Faecousia sp.
TACAACTCCTTGGCCCACAGAACGACATGGCTACGATCCGACTTGCCTTCTTGTCCAGAGTCTCTTCTTTTTGCTGCAGCCGGCGTTCCTGCTTGGTCAGCTCGGCGCGGCGTTCTTTGACTTCTTTTTCGTGCTCTGTGCGGGATCTATGGATCTCGTCCTTTGCCTCCAGGAGCATTTCCTTTTTGCGGCTCTCGCCACTGCGGATCGCCTCGTTGATCAGGCGGGTAGCCTCCTGCTCTGCAGAGCCGATCTCACGCTCGGCAGTCTTTTTCCGCAGGAATGTACCTACGGGAATACCCACACCCAAACCCACAACGGCGGCAAGAACGATCAATAAAATCGTCAACGGTTCCATAAAATCTATGCACACCTCCTTTTCCAAAATTCGACATAGAGGTGAGCGCACCAGGCCCCATGTGTAAAATTGGTAAGCACCGTCGGTCCCAACCGACGGAATAGTTCAATAAAACAGATGAGGCGCAAAACGCAAACCTCGGTAGTTATACATGAAACGCATACGGAAAATGCGTACACTATACCGAATCTATTGTACCGCCCCACAGTGGCGATGTCAAGAAAAAATACAGAAAAAACCAGCAAAATCAACGCACAAAGCGTAATTGAGAATTGAGAATTGATAATTGATAATTATTTTCGGGGGCGTAAATTTTATTTGTCATTCCGAGCATTGCGGAGCAATGCGTGGGAATCCCCATCTTAAGAAGGAGATTGCCACAACCAGTCTGCGGACTGGTTTCGCAATGACCGCCTTTTGGGGGAGATTGCCACGGGCAACAAGTTGCCCTCGCAATGACAACAGGTTTTTTAATTAACGGAAAATAATTCTCCATTCTCAATTATTTACATACTTTCCCGTGCTTTTGGAAATACTGGTTGCAAGAGGTGTTGTTTATGGAGCATTTTTCCTGCGCCACCCGGGTCATTTCCGGGGCGGGCAGCGTTGGCTATTTGAAAGAGCTGGGCATCGGGAAGCTGTTTTTGGTGGCTGACCCCTACTTTGCAGAAAACGGCACGGCGGATAAGCTCATTGCACTGTCCGGCGCAAGGGACAGCCGTATTTTCTCCCGGATTTCTCCTGACCCCACGGTGGAGCTGGCGGCGGAGGGTACGGCGGAATTAAAGGATTTCGCCCCGGACACGGTGGTGGCGCTGGGAGGCGGCAGCGCCATGGACTGCGCCAAGGCCATGGTCTACTTTGCCGGTCTGGAAGTGACCTTTGTTGCCATTCCCACCACCTCCGGCTCCGGGTCGGAGGTCACGGACTGCGCCATTTTGACCCACAACGGGGTCAAGCACCCCCTTGTGGACGGTAAGCTGCGCCCAAATGTGGCAATTCTGGACAGCGACCTGCTGACCAAACTGCCCAAAAGCCTCATCGCCGATACCGGCTTTGACGTGCTGTGCCACGCTTTGGAAGCTTATGTTGGCAAAAATGCCGGCTCATTTACCGATGCGCTGGCAAAGGAAGCTTTTTCTGCCGCCTTTGCCCACCTGCCGGCAAGCTTTGCCGGCGACCTGACCGCCCGGCAGTCCATGCACGATGCCGCCACCATGGCAGGTCTTGCCTTTACCCATGCGGGGCTGGGTCTGTGTCATGCCATGGCGCATGCTTTGGGCGGCGCATTTCACATTCCTCACGGCAGGCTCAACGCAATTTTGCTGCCGGCGGTACTGGACTGTAATGCCCACATCTGCCCGGAAAAATACGCTGCCATCGCCCGTGCCGCCGGACTGCCCGGGGCATCGGATACGGTAGCAGTGCGGAATCTGCGAAACGGACTTGTGCGGCTGCGCCGGGAGCTGGGCATGCCCCAGACGCTGAAGGAAGCCGGTGTCGACCCACGGGTGGTGTGGCAAAAAACACCGGCGCTGGTGACAGCGACCCTTGCTGACCCATGCTGTGACACCAATCCCCTGCCTGTGGAGGATTTTATGGTGCGTAAAATACTTGCGGAGGTAACCGGGCGTGGCTGACAGCTTGCTCTCTGTGGGTCTGGATGTGGGAACGACCACCACCCAGCTGATCGTCTCCCGGCTGACGGTGGAAAACCGGGCATCGTCCTTTGCCGTGCCGGAAATGACCATTACTGACAGAGAAATTTTGTACCGGGGGCAGGTGCATTTTACGCCCCTTTTGAATCAAGACCAAATCGACGGACAGGGCATCCGCCGGCTTGTTTCGCAGGATTATGAAACCGCCGGCATCACCCCTCGGGATGTGGACACCGGCGCTGTCATTATCACCGGGGAAACCTCCCGGAAAGAGAATGCCCGGGCGGTGCTGTCGGCGCTTTCAGACTATGCCGGGGATTTTGTTTCCGCCACCGCCGGGCCGGATTTGGAAAGCGTGCTTGCCGCCAAGGGCGCCGGGGCGGTGGACTTCTCCCGGGAAACGGGCAAAACCGTTTTGCACATGGACATCGGCGGCGGCACATCCAACCTTGCCCTGATTGCCGATGGAAAAATCGTCGCCACCGGCTGTCTGAATGTGGGCGGCAGGCTCATAAAACTGGAGCATGGCAAGGTCAGCTATATTTCCCCGGTGCTTGCCGGTCTGACGGACTTGCAGCCGGGGGACTACCCCGCCCCGGGACAGCTGGAGGGAATCGCAAAAATACTGGTCACGGCGCTGGAAATGGCAGCCGGTCTGCGCCCTGCCACAGAGCTGCTGCAAAAGCTGTGGACAAAAGAATGCGGCGCTGTGTGGGACATTCCCCGGAACGGTCATTGCGAGGCTTGCTTTGCAAGCCGTGGCAATCCCCATCTTAAGAGCATCAGCACCATCCATGGGGATTCCCACGCATTGCACCGCAATGCTCGGAATGACCGGCAAACAGAGCTTGTCCTTTCCTTTTCCGGCGGTGTTGCCGAGTGTATCCACACCGGGCATCGCCCGGGAGCGTTTGGTGATATGGGCGTGGAGTTGGGGCAGGCGATCAAAAACAGTTTGCTCTGTCAGGGGCAGTACCGGGTGGCGGAAAATGCCATTCGTGCCACAGTGATCGGCGCAGGCTGTCACAGCGCCCAGCTTTCCGGCAGTACGGTATTTGTAAAAGATGTTTGTCTGCCTATGAAAAATCTGCCGGTGGCAGTGTTCACCCGGCAGGAGCAGGATGATCCGGACTTGCCCCGGCTGATTACGGAAAAGCTGCGCCGGCTGGACACCGACAAGGCGGTGCTGGCATTTCCCGGCATCACCGGCGGCTATGATCAGCTCACCGCTCTGGCGGAGAATATCGCCGCCGCCCACTGCCCCATTTTGGTGGCGGTGCAGCGGGATATGGCAAAGGCGCTGGGGCAGAAATTAAGCCTGCTGCTGCCGGGGGCGCCTATTTTGTGCATTGACCGGGTACTTCTGACCGAGAATAGCTATTTGGATGTGGGCGCACCTATGGGCGCTGCGCTGCCGGTGGTGGTAAAAACACTGGTGTGGGAAAAATAATGGGAGGTATCTATGAAACTACAAACCACTTTGCTGGGAACAACATATCAGTTCCGTGACCTGAAAGAGGTCATGGCGAAAGCCAACGAGGAAAAGACCGGCGACAAGCTGGCGGGTTTGGCGGCGGAAAATGCCCGCCAGCGGGTAGCCGCCAAGGTGGTGCTGGCAGCAGTGACACTTCACGACCTGCGGGAAAACCCGGCAGTCCCCTATGAGCAGGATGAGGTCACCCGGATCATTCAGGACGATGTAAACGAGCCGGCATACCGAAAACTGCAGAATATGACCGTAGGCGAATTCCGCCAGTGGCTGCTGGACGAAACAACCACCGGGGCAGATATCGCCAAAGCCAGCCGGGGACTGACCTCGGAGATGGTGGCAGCGGTGTGCAAGCTGATGAGTAATCTGGACCTGATTTATGCCGCCAATAAAATCACCGTCACCGCCCACTGCAACACTACCATCGGTCTGCCCGGCACACTGTCCTGCCGGCTGCAGCCCAACCACACCACCGACGACCCCGACGGCATCACCGCCTCGGTTTTGGAGGGATTGAGCTTTGGCGCAGGCGATGCGGTCATCGGTCTGAACCCGGTCACCGACAGTCCTGAGCAGGTGGGCAAAGTGCTGCGCCGGTTTCAGGAAGTCAAGGAGCATTGGGAAATCCCCACCCAAGTCTGTGTCCTTGCCCACGTCACCGCCCAGATGAAAGCGGTGCGTGACGGTGCGCCCTGCGACCTGATTTTCCAGTCCATCGCCGGCTCTGAAGCTGGCAACGCAGCCTTTGGCTTTGATGCCGCAACCATCGCCGAGGCAAGGGACTTGCTGCTCCATGAGGGCACGGCAGAGGGGCCCAATGTGATGTACTTTGAGACCGGTCAGGGCTCAGAGCTTTCTTCCAACGCCCACCACAACACCGACCAGGTCACCATGGAGGCACGGTGCTACGGCTTTGCCAAGCGATTCCAGCCGTTTTTGGTGAACACGGTGGTAGGCTTTATCGGGCCGGAGTATCTGTACGATGCCCGGCAGGTGACCCGTGCCGGGTTGGAGGACCACTTTATGGGCAAGCTCACCGGCATTTCCATGGGTTGCGACTGCTGTTACACCAACCACATGAAAGCCGACCAGAATGACATTGAAAATCTTGCCGCGCTGCTGACCATGGCAGGCTGCAACTACTTCATGGGCATTCCCCACGGCGACGATATCATGCTCAACTACCAGACCACCGGTTTCCGGGAAACGGCGGCGCTGCGGGAACTTACCGGCAAGACCGCCATCCCGGAGTTCCAGCAGTGGCTGGAGAAAATGGGCTTTGTGGAAAACGGCAAGCTGACGGAAAAAGCCGGCGACGGCTCCAGCCTGCTGTTCTAAAATAAGCCTTCTCCTCGAGGAGAAGGTGTCAGCGTAGCTGACGGATGAGGTGGAAAACGGGCTACCGTACACCTCATCAGTCAAAAATCAGAGATTTTTGACAGCTTCCCCTCAAGGGGAAGCCTTTAGGAAAGGAAGTGCAGCTTTGAATAAGACCGAATTATCTGCCATGGTGGCGGAGATTTTACAATCCATGGGGCAAGAGCCGCAAGTGAAGGGCAGTGACTACAAGCCCACCGACCCCGGTCCGGAAAAAGCGCCCACCGGCTACCACGACGGCGATTTTGTGCCGGATGTGACGGCGCTGGATCTGCGCAAGCTCTACTTGGTGGAAAATGCCGCCGACGGAGAAAAATACCGCCGGCTGAAAGAAAAGACCCCCGCCCGGCTGGGTTTTGGCAAAGCCGGCGCCCGGTACAAGACACTGACCATGCTCCGTTTCCGGGCAGACCACGCAGCGGCGCAGGATGCGGTGTTCTCCCAGGTTTCGGAGGACTTCGGCGAGAAAAACGGACTCATATCCGTCAAGACCCGGTGCAGCGACAAGGACGAATATTTGACCCGTCCGGACTTAGGTCGGTGCTTTGACGAGGAAAATGCCAAGCTTATCAAACAAAATATCCCCACCGCCCCCAAAGTCCAGCTGGTCATCGGCGACGGTCTTTCCTCCGCCGCCTGCGAAAGTAACGCTATGGACTGCGCCGCCGCCATTCGGGACGGTCTGAAGCTGCAAAACATCGACTTGGGCAAGGGTATTTTTGTCCGCTACTGTCGGGTAGGCGCCGGGGATGCGGTAGGCGATATCACCGGCTGTGAGGTGGTCTGCGTACTGGTAGGCGAGCGACCGGGACTGGTGACGGACAAGAGTCTGTCCGCCTATATCACCTACAAGCCCCATACCGGTGTATCGGAGTCCAGCCGCACGGTGGTATCCAACATCCACGACCAAGGCACACCGGCATACGAAGCCGGGGCATTCGTGGCGGAGCTCATCGGTAAAATTTTGGAGAAAAAAGTCTCCGGCGTGGGGTTGCAGGTATGATTCCGGTAAAGGTTTTGGCGGTGCGGTATCTGGCAAATGCCGCCCCGGCGCTGCTTGCAGGCTTAGGGGCAACCATGCCTGCCTTGGGCATGCTCACCACCGACTGCGACGATGCCACCTATATCGCCTTGGACGAAGCCACCAAGGCGGCGCAGGTGGAGGTTTCCTATGGCAGAAGCTTTTATGCCGGGGCAGCAAACGCCTCCACACCCAACGCCGGGGAAGTCATTGGAATCTTATCCGCCCCTACCCCGGGGGCAGTGAAAAGCGGCATGACGGCGGTTCTGTCTGCCTTGGAGCGCATCGGCTTTGAGGAAGTAAACGGCGTACCCTACCTTGCCCATACCGTAAGCAGCTGCGGCAGTTTTTTGGCAAAAGAGGCAGGCGTGCCGGTTGGCTCGGCGCTTTCCTATCTCATTGCGCCGCCGCTGGAGAGCATGTACGCTATGGACGCTGCGCTGAAAGCCGCCGATGTAAAGTTATGTAAACTATATACACCCCCCAGTGAAACCAATTTTGGCGGCGGCTTGCTGACGGGAACACGGTCTGCCTGTCAGGCGGCATGCGATGCCTTTGCCGCCGCCGTCGCAGAGGTAGCCGCCGCCCCAACAATGCACAATGCATAATGCACAATGATTCTCCGTCAATCAAAACCCCTGTCATCCCGAGTAAGCCGCAGGCGCATCGAGGGATCTACGCACCGAATATCTGCTTAGCTGTTACGATCATGCGTAGATTCCTCGACTACCCTCGGAATGACAAATTAAATTCTTAATTTTTGTTTTTTAATTCTTAATTCTGAATTCCTCCGGTGAAAGGAGCAATCTATGGAACTAGACAAGGACTTACAAGCCCGGCAGGAAGCACGGGCGCTGGCAAAGCAAGCCGAGGTCGCCCAGGCGCAGCTTGCCACATTCCCTCAGGAAAAGCTGGATGCCATCGTAGCGGCGGTGGCGAAAGAATTTTTTGACGCCTCTGTGGAGCTGGCGGAGATGGCTGTCCGGGAAACCGGCTTCGGCAATGCGGAGGATAAGCTTGTGAAAAACCGCTTTGCGTCGAAAACCGTCGCCGATGCCATTCGTGACATGAAAACCGTAGGCGTATTAAAAGAGGACACCCGGGGCAAGCTATGGGAAATCGGTGTGCCGGTGGGTGT
>JAZSQH010000109.1:0-4970 GCA_045537865.1 Faecousia sp.
AGCTCTCTGGTGAATGCGTTTTTACCGCCACTCAAATCCAGATACATTATATTGATCAAGCCGGTATCGTTACTGTTTTTCACATTACAGCTCCAGTCCGGCAACTGCTGTCCGGCACTGTTTTCTTCGCTGAGGATGAAGATGTTTCCTTCTTCCACGCCGAGAAATTCAAGACGTGAGGAATCAAAACTTATACTCATGCTCATGGCAGGGTAGCGTGCCTCGCCCAAATCGGAGATCGTCACATCCAAAGAGAATTCCTTCGTATTGGAAAGGAAGAGCTTTTGAGGTGTCTCCACAATCAGGGTAGGAACACCGGAATTTGAACCATTGCATTGCGTAAGCAGAAACACTATCACCGCGATTAAAACACAGATCAGCGCAATCCACGGCCATTTCTTTTTCTTCTTTCTGCGCACTTCATGTTTTCCTGCCATAGGAACACTCCTTTACAAAAGGTGGCGGGAGGACGAATCCTCCCGCCCGATAATTTACTGCTTGGTGGTAATAGTTGCTGCCTTAGTCACAACACCATACTCGGAGTCGCTGACAAACTTCTCCACGATGCCCAGTGCATCGAAGGTGTTGATTCGGCTGTCGCCGTTAATGTTCATAGTCAGAATCTGATCATCGGTGGGCAGCTCGCCCTTGCGGAGCCAGGTATCCACAACAGCCAATGCATCCTGCGCATTGAGAACGCCGTCGCCGTTGGCATCGCCAAAGGAAACAGTGACCGCGTCACCGTCGGAAATGGAGAAATAGCTCTCATTCACAAAGTTTTCCATAGCGATGGATTCGTCCACAATGGCAACATAGGTGGATACGCCGGTTTTATCGCTGATTTCTGCGCTGTACTTAAATTCTATGGCATTGGTGTCGTCATCGTAGCTCAGCTTTGTGCCGCTCTTAATGCCTGTAACGGCAACCGCAACAGCTTTCTTGGTGGAGGGAATCAGATCCACATCATCGCCGGTATACAGGCATACAGCGCTGAAGGAGATACCGACAACCACATCTACGACACCCTTGGCACTGTCGGTATTTACGATGATCATGGAAGCAGTGTCCTCGGAATCGGAGCTCAGCTTTACGGACATACCGGACATGGCAAGGCTCAGTTTGCTGCCGCTTTCCACGTTCTCAGCCTTAAAGCCGATAGTAAACAGTTCTGCAGGGTATTCCTCGCCGGTGATAGTCAGGGTGGTGTTTTCGTTGGCATCGAAATAAACCACACGGAGCTTGCCGGTATCAGCTTCCAGATTCCAGCTCAGTTCACCGCCGGTCAGACGGTCGCTGGCAGATACATTGGTAATACTAACGCCCTCGGGAATATTCACGATGAAGTCGATCAGCTTATAGCCAGCCTCGTTGTCCCATTTGTTAATGCTGATAACACCGTTAAAGCTGTCGCCGCCGTTAATCTCGGCAGGCAGACCCAGGGTGGCGGTCATCTCATCGGCTTCGGGAGCTGCCTCCTCAAATGTCACATCGGAATAATCGAACAGGGCGGTTTTGCCATTGATGAATCGGTCATAAGCAACCAGACCATAGCAGGACTGGTCGGTGGCCATAGCGTTGGGGCCTGCGCCGATAATGTGCTGGAAGCTTGCGGAATCGCTGCGATAATGGGCAAGCAAGCCATCCACAACGGATTTGCCGTTTTTTATAAAGCGGCTGTCGGTATCGGGGTTAATTCCCCAGGTTGTAGCCGCCACGATGACCCAGGCACAGCTCTCAGCACATTCGCTTCCGCCGGAGGCAAAGATGCCGTTATCATGCTGCATAGCAGACAGACAGGCAAAGGCTTCCTCGGCCGCGGCTGCAACTGCGGGCTGATCCCGATAGGGATACAGGGCGGTTAATGCCATGCCTGTAACATCGGGGTCGGATGCATATGCGAGGTTGGCCTGAAGTGCCCAGCCGCCGTCATCGTGCTGGAGGGACAGGATGGAATCGATGCACTGCTGACGAATGGTGGTGTCAGAGGTTGCATAGTTATTGGAATCCAGCGCGATCAGGGCCCAGATGGTGCCGTTCAGACCCTGTTTTTTAATCCAGGAGAAACCGTTGGCGCTGTATGCTTCCACCAAATCCCAGTCGCCCACGGAAGTTGCATCCTTGCCGAGAGCGGAAAGTGCCACGATCAGGCGAGAGTTTTCGGTGGACTTGTTTTTATGCAGCGCGCCGTTCAAGTTGACGGATGCAGCAGTGGTGTTGACCGTTTCTACAATGCGGTCATAGTAGCCTGTGAAATAGGCATTATCCTTGGCGAAATGGCCGCCACGGGCAAGGCTCAGCACGGTCCATTCGCCGGCGGTGGTGCCGAAAACAGGCTCGGTGACGGTGGCAGCCAGCTGAGCCATAGTGGCATTGAGAACTGTGCTGACACTCTGGGCTTCACGGGGAGTATCGGGTTCTTCGGGAGCAGGCTCCTCCTTTTCAGTAACCGTCACAGTTGCATAAGCGGGAGAGGAAACGATTGCGTCTGGATATTCGACGCCGTAGCCACCGTCGACCCAGAGATAATAAGTACCGGCGGAGGGGAATGTGATGGAAGCACCGGCGCCGTCATCAGTATATACCTGTGCGTCTTCGTGATACAAAACTTCGCCGTAGTGAATGCAGTAGTTCGGAACATCCACAAAAACGGAATTGTATTCATAGTCCTTGGAGCCCTTGACAAGCTTCAAATCGCAGGTAGCACCTTCCTCAACTGTAAAGCTGTGGGTAATGCTGCCGTTGCCGTCGGCAAAGAAGTGGAAGCCATAGCCGGAGTCCTGATAGAAGTCCCAGCTGGAAAAGCTGGCCATATCGATATAATCGCCGGCTTCCAAAACGATTTGGTCGGAGGTGGCGCCCCAACCCGCACTGGCCAGCGGATATTGACCGTTCAGGTAGTAGTTCAGGTTCTCGTCAAAACCGAAAATGCCGCCCTGGAAATAGGAACTGCCGGGTTCCCCGGTGAAGCTCACATCTGACCAGCTGCCGCCATAAATGCTCTCGTGGGCATAAATGATAAGCTGCAGAGCAGTGGTTTCGTAATTACCATCGCCATCCTCGTCATACCAATAATCAGACAGACCGTAATCATCCAGGTTGATAGCGGAAAGGGCTTCCATAGGAACTGCAACATAGGCAATATAGTTGCCGTTCTTGTCATTGATGTATTGCCCATCATAACTGACGGAGATGTAAACATTGTTCGTGCCCGTAGCAAAGGCGGCTGCGGGCAGCAGACCCAGCACCATCACTAAGGCGAGGATCATGCTCAACATTTTCTTTGTGATTCGCATAGCAGAATCGTCCTTTCTTATGCACATAGCTTACTTTTCCTTGGGTTGTTTCAACCCGGCAGACTCCAGCGCACGGGGCCACGGTCCAAGGTATGCCTTGATCTGGGCGCAAGTTGCACTATCGAAGTCTTTCTTTGTGGGCAGTCTTCCTAACTCCCGGCACTTGCAGCGCAGAAGGTCCTCCGCCCAGGCCTTCTTTTCTTCGTGTGTCACTTGCATCCCTCCTTCTTTTATCATGTGGTTTTCACGCAAACAAAAAAGTGCAACCCATTGATCCGCAAGTACGGATTCAATATGGCTGCACTCTCCAGTCAAAGCGTGATAAACCCAATTGATGCCGGAGGCTCGCTGACTGGGACACAGCAATGGACGGTTGTTCCGGATTCTCACCGGATCACCACACGGCACCAATAAAGCAATATTCAGTTGGGTTGCGAGCCGTGACCGCAGCACAAAACGGCCACAGCAAAAAAGCTGCAGCAACCCGTTAATGAGTCGCTGCAGCCGTTTTTACGCAACAAAAAACCACAGGCTCCGTACTTGCAGACCCTAGTGTTTCACCTCATTTGAGCAGTTCTCCTGGCTTGCGGATCGTCAGTTCTGCATAGCCTTCTCAGGTTTCCCCAATGACCGGCTTTCGCCTTATGCAGAACCTCCACGCATACAGTGGCGGTACCGTCCGGGATTCTCACCCGGTTCTCTATTCTCCTGCGGGGCTGTTACCGCGTCCGCAGGCACTCAAACGGAATATTTACTTACCAATTAAGTATATACAATTGATATATAAATGTCAATCGAAAAAGAAAACTGGAAGCTTTGGTATTGACCACATTTCAAATGCTTTGTTGAAAGAATTTAAAATCATAAATCGCAGTCATAAATGTGACTGCGATTTATGATTATCTTCAGTTATACCAGTTATTGCCGTCTTCGCCTTCGCTCTTATTCTCCTCTGCTTCTTCTGCGGAAGGAGCGGTCAGGTTCTCTGGCTCATCGTCATTGGTGAACATGCTTATCTTGCGTGCGGGACGCTCGATGGTGTTATCAATGAGACGGGGCTCAGCCTTGGGAGGAGGAAGCTCGCCATGGTCACAGAAGTAGTGGAACTCCTCTCCGGACATAGTTTCGTGCTCAAGGAGATACTCGGCAACGTCAATAAGCTGCTGACGGTGCTCGGTGAGAATCTTTTCGCAAAGCTCGGCAGCCTCATCGAAAATGCGCTTGACTTCGGAGTCGATAAGGGAGGCGGTATCCTCGGAATAGCTCTTTGTAGTGCCGAAATCTCTGCCTATAAAGATGCTCTGGCTGGAGCTGTCAAAGGAGATGGGGCCGAGCTTATCGCTCATACCGTAAACGGTTACCATATTGCGGGCAATAGATGTTGCCTGCTGGATATCTCCAGATGCGCCTGTGGAAATATCATCAAGGAAGAGCTTTTCGGCAATGCGTCCGCCCAGACTCATAACGATATTTTCAAACATTTCGCTGCGGCTGCGGAAGTTTTCCAGATCCTCCTGAGGACGGAAGAGGGTGAAGCCGCCTGCCATGCCGCGGGGGATAATGGTGATATAGTGAACGGGGTCAGTATGCTTGAGATACTTGCCTGCGATTGCGTGGCCTGCCTCATGGTAAGCGGTGAGCTTTCTTGCCTTGTCGCTGACCTTTTTGCTCTTCTTC
>JAZSQH010000089.1:0-5899 GCA_045537865.1 Faecousia sp.
CTACCCCTCCTTGGCACACCGCACGACATGGCTCCGATCCGACTTGGTACGGTTATCGAGGCTCGTCTGGACAAGACCCGTGGCCCGATCGCTACTCTGCTGGTGCAGAACGGCACTCTGAATCAGGGCGACATCGTCATCGCCGGCACTGCCGTTGGCCGTGTCCGTGTTATGACCAACGATAAGGGTCGCACCGTTAAGACCGCCGGTCCTTCCGTTCCCGTGGAAATCACCGGTTTGGTAGAAGTATTTGCTCCCGGCGACGAGTTCAACGCAGTTGTTGACGAGCGTATGGCTCGTGAGCTGGTGGAGCAGCGTAAGCAGAAAATCAAGGACGAGGCTGCCAATGCAATGCAGAAAGTCACTTTGGACAACCTGTTTGCCAAGATGCAGGAGGGCGAGATGAAGGAACTGCCTCTGATCGTCAAAGCTGACGTCCAGGGCTCTGCGGAAGCAGTTAAGGCTTCTCTGGAAAAGATCTCCAACGAGGAAGTCCGTGTCCGTGTCATTCATACCGGTGTTGGCGCTATTAACGAAAGCGATATTCTGCTGGCTTCCACAGCCGGCGCAATTATCGTTGGCTTTAACGTCCGTCCCGATGCCGGCGCTCAGGCAAGCGCTCAGCGTACTGCTGTAGATATGCGGTTCTACCGTGTGATCTACGATGCCATCGACGAGATCGAGGCAGCTATGAAGGGCATGCTGGCACCCAAGTTTGAGGAAGTTGTTATCGGTCACGCCGAGGTGCGCATGACCTATAAGGTTTCCGCCGTTGGTACCATCGCCGGCTGTATGGTCAAGGACGGCAAAGTGTCCCGTGACGCACAAGTCCGTGTGCTGCGTGACAACATTGTGATCCACGAAGGCGAAGTTGGCTCTTTGCAGCGTTTCAAGGACGCAGCCAAGGAAGTCACTGCCGGCTTTGAATGCGGCATGAGCATTCTGAAGTTCAACGACCTGAAAGAGGGCGACGTGTTCGAGTGCTTCGTCATGCAGGAAGTTAAGAGATAACCCTTTCGCCGTGTCGCGATGCGGCACGGCGAACCTATTTATAAGGAGGCTATGCTATGGCATCCAATCGAATTGGACGAATCAACGAGGAGATTCAGAAGGAACTGTCCTCTCTTATCCGGAATCTGAAAGACCCCCGGGTGCAGGACACCATGATCTCCATTACCCATGTAGAAACCACCCCGGATCTGCGTTATGCCAAGATCTATGTCAGCTTTTTGCAGGAGGATCGGGCAGAGGGCGCACTGAAGGGTCTGAAGTCCGCCGGCGGCTATCTGCGCCGGGAGCTGGGCAGCGCTTTGCAGCTGCGTTATACCCCGGAGCTGGTGTGGGCGCTGGATGACTCTATCACCTACGGCGCAAAGATGATGAAGCTCATCAACTCTTTGGAGGTGAAGCAGGATGGCGATTCTGACGATCAGTGAGACGGCGGCTTTTCTTGCCCGGCAGGATCATTTCTGTATCGTGACCCATCGCCGTCCTGACGGCGATACCTTGGGCAGCGCTGCTGTGCTGTGCCGGGGTCTGCGGCAGCTGGGTAAGACTGCGCACATTCTGGAAAACCCGGAAGTTACCCCTAAATACACTTTCTTGACAGCCGGTCTGACCAAGTCCGCCCCGGCGGAAAACGACGTGGTAGTCACGGTGGATGTGGCGTCGCCCAATATGCTGCCGAAAAATTATGACGGCGCCGTTTCTCTGCGGATCGATCACCACAGAAACGAAGCGCCCTGGACGGAAAATGAGTTGGTAGAACCCAGCAGCGCCGCCTGCGGTCAGCTGATCTATCAGGTGCTGCTGGAGCTGGGTGCAAGCCTGGACATTCCTATGGCAAATGCGCTGTATACCGCTATTTCCACAGACACCGGCTGTTTCCGGTATGCCAACACCCAACCCCAGACCTACGAAACCGCGGCAGCTTGCGCCCGGATCACACCGGATCTGCGGCAGCTGAATCACACGCTGTTTGAGACCAACTCCCTTGCCCGGCTGCGGATGCAAGGCTGGATGGTGGAAAATGCGCTGTTTTTGCAGGGCGGCAAGGTCTGTATCTGCCCCATTCCTCTGGAAGTGGAGCAGCGTATCGGTGTGACCGAGGACGACATGGAGAACATCTCCGGCTTCCCCCGCTCCATCGAGGGTGTAGCCATCGCCGCTACTTTGCGGCAGGAGGATGCACAGAAAGTCAAGATCTCCGTCCGGGCAGACCCGGAGCAGGATGCTTCCGCCATTTGCGCCAAGCTGGGCGGCGGCGGACACAGAGGCGCTGCCGGCGCAAGCCTTACCATGTCCATGGACGAGGCCGTTAAGGCAGTTATCGCGGCAATACCGGAGATTTGATTATGAACGGCATTGTAATTGTAGACAAGCCCCAAGACTGGACAAGCCAGGATGTGGTAAGCAAATTACGTGGTGTTCTGCACACCAAGCGCATCGGTCACGGCGGTACGCTTGACCCCATGGCAACCGGTGTTCTGCCGGTGTTTGTAGGCAGAGCCACCCGGGGTGTGGAGTTCTTTGAACACGCAGTCAAAACCTACGAGGCTACGCTGCGGCTGGGTCTTACCACCGACACCGAGGACACCACCGGCTCGGTGCTGGAACAAAAAGAAGTTTCCGTGACCCGGGAACAGTTTGAAGCTGCGCTGGAGCAGTTCCGGGGGGAAATTCAGCAAATTCCGCCCATGTACTCCGCGCTGAAAATCAACGGGCAAAAGCTTTGCGACCTGGCTCGTAAGGGCAAAGAAGTGGAGCGCAAGCCGAGAGCCATCACCATTTTTGAGCTGTCTTGCCTTTCCTTTGACGGTGACACCGCCCGCCTGCGGGTAACCTGCTCCAAAGGCACGTATATCCGCACGCTGTGCAAGGATATTGGCGTGGCACTGGGCTGCGGCGGCTGCATGTCGGCGCTGCGCCGGGTAGGCGCAGGTGTTTACACCATCGACGAGGCAATCCCCTTACAGACTTTGGTTGAAAGTCAGGACCCGGAACGCTTTTTGCGCCCGGTGGACAGTATGTTCACCCAGCATCCGGCAGTCACGCTGACGGACAAGCAGGCGCTGCGCTGCCGCAACGGCAACAGCTTTTCCATTGACCTTGCCGAGGGTACATACCGGGCATACAGCCCCAGCGGAGAATTTCTCATGCTGGCAAAGGTTGAGGACGGCGTTATGTTAACCATTAAGAGCTTTTTTGAAGTAGAATAATCCTTTATCATACACGGGTCATTGCGAACCAGTCCGCAGACTGGTGTGGCAATCTCCTCCTTAAGACGGGGATTCCCACGCATTGCTACGCAATGCTCGGAATGACCAAGCTATCAGGTATTTGCTTATGAAAGAAAAAACAATTTATGCCCTGGGGTTTTTCGACGGGGTGCATTTGGGGCATCAGGCGCTGCTGGCAGCCTGCGGGCAGCTTGCCCAACGGGAAAATGCCCGGTGCGGCGCAATTACCTTTTTGCAGCACCCCCAAACCTTGTTTACCCAAGACGCCCCGGCGCTGATCAACACCGACGCTGACCGGGACCGGCTCATGCGCCAATTCGGTGTGGAGGTGATCCGGAAGCTGGCTGTGACCAAGGAAGTTATGTCAACTAATTGGCAGGACTTTTTGCTGGAACTGCTGGCAGAGGGCGCTGCGGGCTTTGTCTGCGGCGAGGATTATCGGTTTGGTCACAAGGGCGAGGGCAACGCACAGCTGCTGCAAGATTTTTGCGCTGAGCGGGGTCTGCCTTGTGTCATCGTGCCGGATCAGCTGCTGGGTGGCGTTCGTGTTTCCTCTACCCATATCCGCAGTTTACTGGAGCAGGGTCAGATGGAGCAGGCGGTGCGATTTTTGGGTCACCCCCATATTCTCACCGGCACCGTTGTGTCCGGCAGAGGCTTGGGTCACACCTTGGGCATCCCCACTGCCAACCTGGCGCTGCCGGAAAATCTGGTGCAGCCGAAGTTTGGTGTTTATGCCTGCACAGTCATTGTGGACGGCAAGGAATACCCGGCAGTGACCAATGTGGGCAACCGTCCCACCGTGGGCGGACACCACGTGACCGTTGAGCCTTGGCTGCTGGATTTTGAGGGTGATCTGTACGGCAAAAAAATGACTCTTTCTTTCCATGCCTTTTTACGTCCGGAGCAAAAATTCGGCTCTTTGGAGGAATTGCAGGCAGAAATCCGGAAAAATGCCGTCCAAACCCGCAAAATTCTTGGAAATTAATGAAAGTTTTTCTTTACATTTGGGAAAACTTATGGTACTATACTCAAGCTGACAATGGTCAGTATGCCTTTTGCTAGGTTTTGGGATCACACCGACCCTTTACTTGGCTTGAGGGAAAATATTATGAAAGGTGGATTTTGACATGATTCAGAAGGAAAAGAAGACTCAGGTCATTCTGGAGAACGCTACCCACGAGGGCGATACCGGTTCTCCCGAGGTTCAGATCGCTATTCTGACCGCTCGTATCAACGAGCTGACTGAGCACCTGCGTGAGCACAAGCACGACAACCACTCCCGTCGTGGTCTGCTGATGATGGTTGGTAAGCGCCGTAACCTGCTGGACTATCTGGCAAAGAAGGACATCAACCGTTACCGTGCAATCATCGCAAAGCTGGGTATCCGTAAGTAAGAACCAAAAAGGGTGGCGGGGTTTCCGTCACCCTTTTCGTCGTTCTCGCTGAAAGTTCGTAATCTCTCGGGAGTCACTTTAGCAGTTGAAAGTGATGCTGGTCTGCGGCATTAGTTTCAAGTGCTAAACCTCCCGGACAAATAAAAATTAGGAGGAACACAAATGATTACTCGCAAGCAGTATCCCAACCATCATGTTTACGAGATGGAAATCGGCGGCCGTCCCTTTACTGTTGAGACCGGTCTGGTCGCTGAGCTGGCAAATGCCGAGTGCATCTGCCGTTACGGTGACACCGTGGTTCTGACCACCTGCACCTGCAACCCCATTCCCAAGGCTGGCATTGACTACTTCCCTCTGACCATCGAGTTCGAGGAGCGTATGTACGCCGTGGGCCGTATTCCCGGCTCTTTTAACCGTCGTGAGGGCAAGCCCTCCGACCGCGGCATCCTGAACAGCCGTATCATCGACCGTCCTATGCGTCCTCTCTTTGACGAGGAGCTGCGTAACGACACCGTTGTTACCTGCACTGTTCTGGCTAACGACTACGAGAACCCCGTGGAGATCGTAGCATCTCTGGGCGCTTCCATCGCCATCGCTTCTTCCGATGTGCCTTGGAATGGACCTGTGGCTACCACCAATGTTGCTCACCTGGGTGACCGTTATATCATCAACCCCTCCGCCGAGGAGCGTGAGGCTTGCGACTGCTTCGTCTGCATTTCTTCCACCTTCGAGAAGGTGGTCATGATCGAGACCGAGGCAAACGAAGCTCCCGAAGCTATCGTGCTGGAGTGTATCCGCATCGCTCACGAGACCAATATGGAGATCGTGAAGTTCATCAACGGCATCGTTGCTGAGATCGGCAAGCCCAAGTTCACCTTTGAGAAGGCTGCTGTCAACCACGATCTGCTGGACGACCTGATCGAGTACGGTCTGGGTCAGATCGAGCATGCGCTGGACACCGACGACAAGAATATCCGTGAGGAGCGCCTGACTGCTGCCCGTCTGGACTTCCAGGAGAAGTTCGGCGAAAAGTACGAGGACTTCGAGACCCACATTGAGGTCTGTCTGTACAAGATGCAGAAGAAGGTCGTTAAGAAGTGGCTGCTGGCTGGCAAGCGTGTTGACGGCCGTGGCATGGACGATATCCGTCCTCTGGATGCCCAGGTCGGTCTGCTGCCCCGTGTACACGGCAGCGGTCTGTTCGCTCGTGGTCAGACACAGGTTCTGTCCATCTGCACCCTGAACACTCTGTCCGCCGCGCAG
>JAZSQH010000061.1:0-18681 GCA_045537865.1 Faecousia sp.
GACCTCCTCATTATGGTAGTGATATGGTCGGCAAACCACTTCTACTATAATGGGGAGCTTTTTTCTTGTCTACTTCACTCCTCGCTAGAAGCTATTATTTTACCCCCGGCAGAGCCGGGGGTTGCCTTTGGTCCTACCAATGCAATTATGAATTTTTTATGTTAAAAGCCTAACCAAGCGCCGAAAAAAGCCGGGATATCCCGGCTTTTTACAGTTTATTTACAATTTGTTCCAGCATGATCTCCATATCCTCTGCTTTTTCGCAGAAATACTTGCCGCCCGCTTCCTCCAGACATGCCCGGTCACGGAAACCCCAAAGCACGCTCAAACAAGGCACGCCTGCGTTTTGCGCCGTCAGTACATCCACTTCGCTGTCGCCTACATATACGCACCGGTCAACACCGATTGCAGCCATCGCAATGCGCACCATATCCGGCGCAGGCTTCCGGGGGCAATCCGGTGTAACACCCTGGGCATATACTGTACCAAAATATTTTTCGCACAGCGCTTTCACCGCCGGGTCAGGCTTGTTGGACACGATGGCAACGGGATACCGAGCAGCGATAGCTTCCAGTGCTTCCGTCACACCGGGATAGGGTTTTGCCGAGCCGTCCACGCAAATTGCGTTATAAAGATCCTGATACGCCTGCAGCACCTGCTCCAACGGCGGATCGTTCTCCTTGCCGGGGAGCGCCTTTTGGATCTGCACCCGGGCGCCGTTGCCTACAATGCGGCGGATCTCCTCTTTCGTCCGCTCCGGACAGCCGAATTGACGCAGGATCTGGTTGGTCGCCTGATAAAGATCATCCAGTGTGTCCAGCAGTGTGCCGTCCAGATCAAACAAAATGCCGACCTTCAAATCACACACCTCGGTTTTTTAGCACCCGGATGTCCTCGCCCACAAAGGTCATGCCCTTAAAGCTGCCCTGCAGTCGGGATGCGATCTGGGGAGAGTATCGCTGGGCGATCTCCTCTGCGTTCAGGTTGGTGGAGATAATCATGCTCTTTTCCTCCAGCAATCGCTGGTTCAGCAGATCATACAGAGCGGCAGTCACAAAGCCGCCAGGCATCTCTGTGCCCAAATCATCGATAATCAGCAGGTCGGTGGCGGCAAACTTCTCCGCATCCGCCCGGCTCTGCTCATCGGGATTAAACCGGTTCTTTTCCAGCTTGGCAAACAGACGGGGCGCGCTTTCGTATGCCACAGAGTAACCCTGATCCGTCACCGCATTGGCGATACACGCAGACAAGAACGTCTTGCCCAGACCCGTGCCGCCCACAAACAGCAAATTGCCCACACCGGGAGCAAATGCGCCGGCATAGGCCTGACAACGCTCCAAGGTCTTTGCCATGATCTGCCGGTGGCTTGCGCCATAGGCTCTGTCCACCCGGTCGGAATAATAATCCAGCCGGAAATTCTCAAACCGCTCCTGACCGGTGGTCAGCTGGCTCAACTGCTCCCGCTGCGCCTGCCGGCAAAGCTGCTGCAAGCAGCCGCACATCGTGCTGCCCACATAACCACTGCCGCCGCACTGGGGGCAAATGGGTGTTTCGTCCAAAAAGTCCGGGGCGAAATTCTCCGCCACCAGCTTGGCACGCTCCTGCTGCAACGCAAGATTCGCTTGCTTCACTTCCTCCATGGCAGCCACCGCATCACCGCCTTGGGTAAACACGGTCTGCGCCGCCACGGTCATGGACAAACGCAGCTGCTTATCCAGCTCTTTCAACCGGGGCAGCTTGGCATACGCTTCCTGCAAATTCTGGCGGTACTGGGATTCTCTGTCCGCCTTTTTCTCTGCCAGCCGCTGACGGGCCAGCTTTACAATCTCCGCACTATAGGGCATATCTTATCCCTCCCGCAGTAATCTTTGAATATTCTCCAGTTCCGCTGCGCCCAGCTGACCGGATGCGCCCTTGGGCGCTTTGGGTTTCTTGTCCTGATTGGTGATCTGTTCCGCTGTCATCAGACCAGACTCAAACCACCGGGTCATGATCTTATTCATATACGCCCAGTTCAGACCGCCGGTATTCAGGCAAGTCCGATCATAGGCGATGGCAACCGCATCCATATCGAAGCCCATGTCCAGCCACTGCTGGGCATACTTCTCCTCACCGGGGGTCAGGTTTCTGCCCCGGATCTGCAGGGTCTGCATCAGCTTGCCCAGCCGGGAGTTGCGCTCCTGCTGGATCTGCATGTAAGCAGCAGCCTCCTCCGGCTCAATGATACCTCGCTCCGCCCATGCGTAAGCTTCCTTTTCAATGGTACGCAGGGAGGGATTGCGCAGACTGCCACGCTCTCTTGCCCGGTTGCGGCAATAGTTGACCAGCAGGCAGACCGTTTCCGGATCCATACCCAAATACCTTACAAAGCTCAGAATGATCTTCAGTTCCTCGGTATTGAGATTTCTGCCCAAAAGTCTTTGCACTTCGCCATACAGAGAACGGAAACCCTTGTCAGTTTCTGCCGCCTGATAAACGTCCTTTTCCGTATAGGTGGGACGCTCCCCGGCGATCACCCGGCGACGATTCTCCTGCCACAATCCCAGCTGCCGCAAGGTTGCGCCGGCGCTTGCCAGCCGGCTCTCATTCAGCCGCAGGGCTTGCGCCGCATCTGCCGGATCGTTTCCGTTTCGCAAATATAAGTACAGAAGCGCAGCATCGCCGCTGGCAGCGCCCAGCAGCTTTCGCATGTCACCTCGTTCAATTGTCAGTTCCTCTGTGAGCATAGTCATTTCCTCAAAAATAGTCATTTGCTGACATTATATCATAGGTTTTTCCCCCATACAACGGCTTTTCACGGAAGTTTTTGGAGAAAAACGCTGCCTTTTTTTGGTAGGCTACAGCATGTTGTGGTTGCAAAAAATTATGAACACAAAAAACTGCCACCCCGTCAGGGTGGCAGTTATATTATCTTGCGGTACGGCCGCTGATGCTGTTAACGGCAAACATGCCGTCTGCAGCCTGGGATGCGGAAACTTCCTCCAGCTGCGCAGCGCTGGTATTGACAATGCGACGCGCGCAGAGATAGTATTCGCTGAAATAATGGTCATCCAGATCTGCGTATTCAATGCCGCTGTGACCGGCATGAATGATCTGGTTGTTGCCCACATAAATGCCCACATGGGATGCGGGATAGGACTCCCAGTACTCCCGGAAGAAAATCAGGTCACCCACCTGCAGACCCTCTTTCGCCACAACAATGCCGTCCTGCAGCTGGGTGCTGGCGGTACGGTGCAGCTCAATGCCATGCTCGGCATACAGATAAGAGGTCAGACCGGAGCAGTCAAAGCCGTAAGGGCCACGGCTGCCGTATATGTAAGGCTCGCCCAGCTGCTCTCTTGCAAGGGCAAACAGAGAGTGCCGCAGTACCAGCGCATCCTCGTGCGCCGTGTAAGCCATGGTACAGGTTTCACCGGAGCCTGCCTTGCAGTTTACATAATACTTACCATCATCTGTATATTCAACTTGGGACTTTGCGATATAGCCCGTCATGTCGTAACAATCGACCTTGTAGTAGTCTCGCCGCTCACCCAAAACAGTGATTTCCGTGCCGTCGATCATCTGACCGATCACAGTGGAGTGGGTGTAATAGCTTTTTCGGACAACCGTGGTCATGGTTTCGTTGGACTGCTCAGCCTCTGCAACTGCCAGCGGCAGCACCATGGGCAGAACACACAAAATACCAACGAGCAGGCTAAGGATTCGCATACCCAGCGTACGGGTTTTTTGCATAAACACCTTTCCTTTCATGGTTGCAAACTCATTTCTAAAAGGTTACAACCAGTTACGAATTATAGCATGTTCGTTACTATTTGTCAACCCTTTTTGTGTCGCAAATCGGTATCCGTCCCTATCTACTCCATGTTTTGACGGTGATTTTTCCTGCCCGGTGGAGGACATGCCCTTATTTTAGCCCACAAAAGTGCCGCTCCGAGGAAAATACCTCACAGCGGCAAAAGATTACAATTTTAGTTTTCCATTTGCTTGCCAAGAAACCCGGCAACCGTCTGGGCAAGGCGCTGATCTGCCTCCCCAAAGGGTTGTCCGCCCTCGTCCAGCAGCAGCAATACACAGCCCATCAGGTCACCTTGACTGAGAATAGGCGCAGCTACACCTAAGTGGTACTTGTCGGAGCTTTCCGTTGCCCGGAGCATAGTATCACCTACTTGATAGCGATAGTTTTTCCGTTGCTCCATCAGCTTGTCCAGCTCCTGAGAGTTGGGTTTGTCCATCAGCTCCCGTTTAGGTGCGCCATGGAGCGCAATAATGCTATCCCGGTCTGCCACCGCCGCCACATGGCCGGTGTTGGCGCCGATGGACTCGCAGATCTGGGTGGCAAACTCCTGCAGATCCCCCATAGGCGAATACTTCCGGAAAATCACGCCCCCATCCTTCTCCGTGTAGATCTCCAACGGATCGCCCTCGCGAATCTTGAGGGTTCTTCTGATTTCTTTGGGAATCACAATACGCCCGAGGTCATCCACCCGACGGACGATACCAGTAGCTTTCATATATCTATCTCCTTTAATTTACAAATTACGCTGTTAGTATCTGTAAACAGGAGAAGATTATACTGTCAAAAAGAAAAACTCCTCTGCATTACACAGAGGAGTTCTGTCGTATATTCACACATCAGTTATACGGTTCGAACGCCGTTAAAGCTAATATTAAATGATGTTGCTTTACATTGTGCTTTTGCAATAGCTGCAACTTTCTGTTTTGCTTCTTCCGAACTCCGTGCTTCAACAACCATTTTTTGCAAAGGTCGCTCATTTGTATTATATGAAACTTCCCAACGCATAGTATTACCCCCCCCTCTACTATGTTAGATACAGTAAAATATTACTTATTTTTAATCATATCAGCCATAGCTTTATCCATACTTGCTTGTGCACGCGCTGCATCAGCGGTTCTACCAGTAATAGCCGCACCGGCTTTCCAGTTTGCTGCCTGCTTATATCTGGCGGCGGCACTCCTTGCAGAGCTGCTCCCCGAGCCCTTTGCCGTAATCATATCTGCCATAGCTCGATCCATTTCTTCCTGTGCTTTTGCAGCACTGTGTGCATTGCCAGTTTTGATTGCACCAGCCTTCAAATTCGCAGCTCTATTGTAGCGTTGCTGAGCAGAATTATATTGACTGTCATTGGCGTTTCCAGAACTGCCGGAATTGCCACTAGCAAAAAATACTAAACCAATAGCCAATATGATCAATATTGCCGGAACGCACATTATTTTCATTATCATGCGAAGCCATGTGACTTTTACAATATCGTTTAGTACCAAAACTCCAGCCAGTATTGACACAGCCAAAATCACTATGATTTTAAACCAGCCATTATTGCTGATTAATGTTTCCGTTCTCGATTTTAACTGCACTATGCGATACTGTAATTTTTCAATGTCATTGCTGTCCAATTTTTCGAAATACTCATAGGCTTCACTTAAACCATTGTATCTACTACAAGTGTACGATAGCGTTGTAAAATCATTTGCTGCAATATTACCGGAATTGCTTGTCAAATTTTTCCCTATAACTGTTGATGCATTGAGGGAGTTAAACTCGAGCACCTCTGTATCGGTAATAACCTGAAATCTATAGCTATCAATAAGATGCTCTGAAGTATTATATATCAAAAACAATAATTTCTTATCATTTTTTTCTTCTATTGCATCAATAAATTCTATATGTAAAAAATCCGGTTCCTTCCAAACAAAAGGAGTAGATAGCCACGACTTAATATTGTCGTAGCCAACAATACAAAAGAGGCCAATCAAGATAGCTACTACAATAATAGCAACAATAATGTTTTCTGCAGTTCTGTTCATTAGACATCTCTCCAATCTTTGTTTTTATAACTTCAGCAGGGGTTCGTCGTATTCCAAACTCCACCCGTTTTGTTTGCGATTATAAACAATACTCTCGCCAGACATATTTAATGTTTCAATATATCTGGTAACAGAACGAGGTGAAAGCTCCAGTCTGTCAGCAATTTCTTTAGACGATATTCCGGGATTTTCAGTAATCATTTTTAAAATTATTAGTGCATACGAAATAGATCTGCTAAAACTTTCGGAGTTTTTTCGCTGCTTATGCGCAGCTAACAGTAAATATTTCAAATTCTTTTGCAAATCATCAAACTCTGCATAAACAGTCATTCGATTATTCACATCCAATTGTGTACAGTCACCAATTAAAATCACAGACTCGCAAAAGGCAGGAACTTGTTTGTAATAGGCAAACAATTGCTGCAATTCACTGTCAGGAACGCAGGAAATATTGACAATAATCATGAGATGGTCAATTGCAAACAAGTCTGTAGCATACTCAGCAACAAACAGTTCCATCGTGCTTTTTGTCAAAGATGAATTGATGATTTTGTTCTCCTCATCGGAGAAACCGCATACCGCAATGGTACTTTTTTGTTGTGGTTGCACTCTGCTCACTACCCTCACCTCATGCGTATCATAACATAAGCAAACGACAACTGTATTGCGTGAGAAACAAAATATAGTAATTTTTTCAATTATTATACTACACCAATAAGTCTATTGCAACAGACAAAAGCGAGGTGAGTGCTCACCTCGCTTTTGCTATGTATTTTCTTGGTGTTTTAATAACACCAGCATCCACTCTTCTGACAATGCCAGTTGCTTTCATATATCTTTCTCCTTTTTACAAATCTAAAAGCCTTCTCCTTGAGGAGAAGGTGGCACGGCGCAGCCGTGACGGATGTGGTGTTTCGCAGTCGGATTTACCCCACATCAGTCAGCTTCGCTGACAGCTTCTCCTCAAGGAGAAGCCTTTCTCCGTGCCTACAATAATTTTACAAATTACGCTGTTAGTATCTGTAAACAGGGGAGAATTATACTGCAAACTTGATATTTAAAGTAATATGTATTATAATTCAAACGAGGTGACAAACATATGAAATTTCAAAAATTTTACATCTGTTTTTGCTCTCTTTCGTGGGTTGTTTGGCTGATTTCAATAGTGACACTCGATATTTTTTGGAAATATTCAATATTTGACAGCACCGCTTCTAACTTAGCTTTGATATCTGGTCTTTTTAGTATAACTCCTACTTATCCTGTTTTTTCTGTTATAGCATTAGTAAAATCCATAAAAGCCGAAAAGAAATCATATATAATTTTCAATATTATTAGCATGATTGTAACCCTCATATTGGGCTTTTTAAATTTTATTTATTGTATTGTTTATTATAGCGGAGGAGTATAATTTATCTTTATAAAGCGAGGTGAAATTCACCTCGCTTTTACTCTTTTTACCACACTATGTATTGCCCAGCAAAAACGGTCGAACGGTGTCAATGTTGTCAGCAAGGGGTCTCCTTCTCTGATCTTGAGGGTTCTTCTAATCTCTTTGGGAATTACAATACGACCTAAATCGTCAACTCTTCTTACAATTCCTGTTGCGGTGCCCGACATCTTCGTCGGCTTTCAAAAGCCTTCCTCATCTGTCGACCTGTCCGTTTGCGATACTCGGTGCCCTCGTCGGTGACGGCGCACCTTCCTCGTTCACCGATCGCAGCACCCACTGCGCCTGCACTTCATCTGCCACTGGCAGCGTGCAGGCTCGTGTCCACTCGCTCAGGTCGCTCCTCCCGCCACAGGCGGCGCTCCCATCGCTCCCCAGTTGCTTTCATATATCTTTCTCCTTTACAAATCTAAAAGCCTTCTCCTTGAGGAGAAGGTGGCCGAGCGCAAGCGAGGTCGGATGAGGTGTTCCTGCAATTTCTTTTCCACCTCATCAGTCAGCTTCGCTGACAGCTTCTCCTCAAGGAGAAGCCTTTCGTGCCTACAATAATTTTACAAATTACGCTGTTAGTATCTGTAAACAGGGCAAGATTATATAACAAAAAGCCAGCAGTCTGCCGGCTTTTTATTGTCATTAACGAAATCAATCCGCACTTTGCAATTTGTCTGCCAAATTGCAGACTGCATAGCTTCTGTCTACACGCTCTGCGCATTCATAGATCACAACATCCGGGTCGCACAACGCCACGATCTCCGGCAGGTCTGTAGTATAGTCACCCCAAACCAGCCACACTTCACCATAACTCTCAGCTATGTCGTCCAGCAAGTAACTGTCAAAGTAGCTATCCGCCATCAGCAACAGGCGCTGATCATTTCCTGCCTGGGTATTCTTCCAGACACTATGCCGATAATCGGATGCCCATTTCCCCATTACAGAAACATCTGCCTTTTGCGCCTTGGGCGACCGAATGGTAAACACCTCTTCCTGCTCAGTTTGCTCGTCCGGTCCCTTGTAGGTCTGATATGTGATGTCGTAGTCATCTTCCTGTAATATCTTGTATGGCTCCTCCCGATCCCCGTTGAGGGTGGTCATCAGGTGCTTATAGCTGATATATGCGCCACGGTATGTCCAGTGCGTAGGATCTCCCCAATGGCTGAACACGTCATATTCCTCACGGTTTTCTGCCAACACCTGCTTGAAGTAAATTCCGTTTACGGTTGTGGACTCCTGCAGATATGTCATTACCTGGTCTGTTTTGGAAATATCTCCCACCTGCGCAACATGAGAAAGAAATCGCTCCGGATAGGTAGTATGCTTATCCACACACTGTACATAGTAAAATGGTATCCCCCGGGCATCCAGCCAGTCGCTGATAGTCTGGTAGGAATCGCCGATTCGGGCAACTTCCGCCTCGGTGCGCAGATTGACATGTGCAAAGTCCTCTATAATTGCATCTGTAGCGTAGATAGAATCTCCCGTTTTTCCCGTTTTCCATTCGCTAGTGGTCAAAGAACGGTCAAAAACCTTCTGCAAAAAAGTCTTATTGGTATTAATCAGCAACCGCCGGAAACCAAGATGGTCCATAAACCACGTTTCAAACTCCTGTGTAAAGGCGGTGTTGAATTTTCCCTCCATCACCAATGTGGGAAACTGCGCCAGATTGCGGTTTTCCTCCTGCGATACACCACCGCTTTCCCACCGGGTAAACAGCAACGGCAGCGTCAGCGCTACTAAAAACAGCAGGGCTAACACGGTATTATTAATTTTCTTAAACATGGCATTTCCTCAGAACTGAAAATAGATAAAGGCCGAATAGGTATTGGATGCCACCTGCATAATGCAGAGAACCAGTGCCGCCAGCAATGCTGCATCCCGGATCACATTGGCAACTGGCTCGGGCAGTTTCTTTCCTGCCGCCTCCACTATCCGCTTCGGCAGCGGCGTTGCCATCAGAACACCCAAAATCAGAACGCATACCGTCCACCGATCCAAATAATAACCGGGCAGTAAATAGCTGGCTGCCGGATCATTATATAAACCAAACATGGACATTACATAGTGCAGTCCGTTTTTCAGACCCGGTACCCGGAAGAATACCCAACCTACCATCACCACCGATAAGGTGTAAATATGCTGCACGCCTGCAGACAACACTTTCACGACGCCGGAACGTTCCTTTTCCGGCTTGCCGCTGCTGCACTGCCGAATCCACCGTTCTGTCAAGTTGAAAACACCATGCCATATACCCCACAGAATAAAGCTGAAGGATGCGCCGTGCCAAATGCCGGTAAGCAAGAACACAATGGCCACATTCCAGTAAACATGCTTGCGGTTGCCGCCTAATGGGATATATACATAATCCCGAAAAAAAGACGACAGAGAAATATGCCATCGTCTCCAGAACTCAGTGATAGACTTGGATATATAGGGATAGTCAAAGTTCTCCAAAAAATAGAAGCCAAACATACGGCCTAAGCCGATAGCCATATCGCTATAACCGGAAAAATCGAAAAACAGCTGCAGCGAATAGGAGATTATACCAATCCACGCAGTGATTGGCATATTGGACGCGGTAAAACTGGCATTAACAATCGCATCTGCCGTCACTGCCAGGCTGTCAGCAATAATGATTTTCTTGAAAAGACCCACGATAAACCGCCGCGTGCCTGTTGCAAAATCCGCCATGGTCACCGTCCGGTCATCAATCTGCTGCACCACGTCTGCGTAACGCACAATCGGGCCGGCTACCAGTTGGGGAAACAACGAAACATACATTCCCAGCTTAAATGGGTTTTTCTGCACCGGCACGTCGCCCCGATACACATCCACAACATAAGACAGGCTCTGGAAGGTAAAGAACGAAATACCAATGGGCAAAATTACTTCTGCAAAGCTAAAAGATCTGTTCAGTAGCTTTTCAATCACCGATACCGTAAAATTGAAATACTTGAAATAGAAAAGCAGCAGCAAGTTTCCGGCAATTCCCAACCACAAAAATGTCACTTTAACCGGTTTTGACCTCGCCTTATCCACCAATAGTGCGCTTATGTAATTTAATATAATGCTTGCAATCAGAATCCACAGAAATTCCGGCTTGTTCCATCCGTAAAAAAACAAACTGACCGCTAAAAGCCAATAGTTTCTCGCCCTTCCCCGCAGTAAATAATAACCCAATAAAACCACAGGTAGAAAAGCAAACAGAAACACTGCATTGCTAAAAACCAACCCTATTCTCCTTTTAGTTATCCGGGTAACACCCAAATAAGCCTTTTATGTGTTTTTGAATATCAGCAGCTTGCTCACTGCATAATTTAGGATGATCACAATAACGCCTGCCGCCAGCTTCACCGGCTGGTGCGGCAGCTGCGCCAAAGTCACAAACAAGAACAGGAGTCCCGTTTCCATTGCGCCGGACAAGATCCGGGCAGATACGAACTTCCAAAGCTCCGGCAGCACAGTTTTTGCGTCCCATTTAACAGAACCAAAAACCAACCGTTTATTCACCACAAAGGCAAATGCCACTGCCAGCGCCCATGCAAGAACATTGCTCAAAACATAGTATATCTGCAGCCATTCCGTGGCAGCAAAATATACGATATAATTCACCACTGTGGTGGCGGCGCCCCAAAAAATGTAGCTTAGCAGCTCTTTGTGCTGTTTTTTCATAGGAACCTCTTAATAGGTAATTGTAGGATCGTTGGGCAGCTCCGGCATAGTGATCTGAATCTCCTCGCCCCGCAGGTCGGCAATCACAGCGTCATAAATGCGATTGCGCAATTCACGCACCGGAGAATTCAGAACATGCTGCACATAGAACATGCTCATACCTTCTTGAATATTCACCGAGGCAAATGCACCGGCAGCGCCGCCCCAGCCAAATTCGGTACGCTTGCTGCCCTCACGGAATGCACGCATACCCAAGCCGTAACCGATGTCCGATGTACCGTAGGTATAGGTCTTGCGCTGATCTGGTGTGAGCCGATCTGTGGACATCAGCGCAATGGTTTCCTTCTTCAGGATCACATTGCCAATCCGGAGCGCCTCCAGGAATTTCATGTAATCGTCAACCGTAGACACTGCGCCTGCGCCACCGCTGGCGTACTCACTGCCCACACGGTAAATATTCCGCCATGTAGGCTCATACCGGGGAGGATCTTCAAAATACTTAAACTGCCGGGCAAAGCCCTCCCAATCCTCCATAGGATGAAGGAAAGTGGTATCGTGCATGCCAAGGGGCTTAAAAATATTCTTCTGGACATAGTCCTCGAAGCTCTCACCGGACCAAACTTCCACCAGCGCCGCCAAAATATCATGGGCAACGCTATACAGCCACTTGTCACCCGGCTCATATTCCAGGGGCGCTTTTGCCAGCTGGTTTACGAACTCCCTGGTGGGACAACGGAAATTATCCGCCTTGCAATATGCACGCAGCTCCGGTGTCCACAACGCATAGCTGAAGCCGGCGGTCATACTGAATAACTGATGGATATAAATCGGTTTTTCCGCCTTCCGGACGCCGCCATCCTCTGTTTTTACATACATTTCCTTAAAGGCAGGTAAATAGTCCGCCAGTTTATCCTCCAAAGAGAACTTACCCTGCTCCCACAACTGCATGGCCGCCACGCAAGTAAACATCTTGGAGCAAGAATAAATATGAAACTTTTCCTTGCCGGTCATCGGCACTTTATTCTGGGGGTCGGAATAGCCGTCCATGTGCCGCAGGACACACTCACCATCTTTATAAACCGCCAGATCCAAGCAGGGCGTACCCATTTCAATAATCCCGTCGCAGATCGCTATGGTTTGATCAAACATAGTATCGCCTCCTTTTTCACAAGTATACCACCTGCCCCCGATGAAGTCAATGCGCAGACCTTTCCTTGACTATGGTTTTGCTATCCAGTATAATAAAATTATCAAATAAAGTGGGAGTTTTCCTATGAAAGCGATTATTTTCAATTCTGGCTTGGGTAACCGCATGGGCGAGCTGACAGAAAACCGGCATAAGTCCATGGTCTGTCTGAAAAACGGCGAGACCATTTTCCATCGTCAGCTTCGTCTGCTGGCCGATGCCGGTATCCAGGACATTATCGTCACCACCGGCCCGTTCGCAGAGCAACTGCAAGCAGAGGCGGCGAAGTTTCCCAATATGCGATTCACCTTTGTGCCTAACCCCATTTATGATCAGACCAACTATATTTACTCTATGTACCTTGCCCGGGAATACATCGACGATGATATGATATTCCTCCACGGCGATTTGGTATTCAGCGCTGATTTGGTGCGGGATGTACTTGCCTGCCCCCGGAGCAATCTGGGCACGGTGAACTTCCGGAAAGCCTTGCCGGAAAAGGACTTCAAGGCCAGAGTGCAGGGCGGCAAAGTGCTGGAAGTATCGATCCATATTTTCGACCCGGACTGCTTTGCGTTCCAGCCTTTCTACAAGCTGGACAAAGCCACTGCCGCCGCCTGGGTGGCCAAGGTGGCAGGATTTATCGAAAAGGGCGAAAGAAAGTGCTACGCAGAAAATGCCCTGAACGAGATTTTCTCCCAGCTGGATGTACAAGCCTTTGATTACAATGGCTACTATATAGACGAGATCGACAATTTAGAGGACTACCTCCGGGTTTCGGAGGAGATCCTCCCCTTTGACGAGGTATAAAATGAAGCAGACCTACGGGTACACCAAAACGCAATATGCCAAGTTTCGCAAATATGCATGGCTGATGCTGTTGAGCTTCGGCATGACCTATCTGTTTTTCTATAACGGACGGCAGAACATTAACCTGGTAATGTCCCAAATGGCCGACCAGCTGGGCTCTACCACCGCCGCTTTGGGTGTTGTATCCTCGGCGATGTTTTGGTGCTATGCCTTTGGTCAGCTGATCAACGGTCGACTGGGCGCTTATTTCGGCTATAAGAAATTTATGATTTTCGGTGTGCTGGCATCAGCGGCGCTGAATGTGATCATTTCCTTTCAGACCTCTGTGCCGGTGATCGCACTGCTGTGGGGTCTGAACGGCTTTTGCCAATCTGCCGTGTGGTCCAACGGTATGGGTGTGCTGAACAAATGGTGGCCAAAGGACAAGCGTGGCTTTGCCTCCGGACTGGCCACCGCTTTCAGCGGTGTGGCGCAGGTAGTCACCTATCTGACAGTTTTGTGGGCAGTGGAGCAAAGCCCCGGTTGGGGTTGGCGGGCAGCATTCCGCTATCCTATGATCCCCATGGTGCTGATCCTTGTGGCATTTGTATTTTTCTTTAAGACCCAGCCGGAGGATGTGGGTTTGCCGCCCTTTGTGGAGGCAGATACACAAGCGGCGGAAAAAGATGCGGTTATGGTCGCCAAAATTCAAAGCAGCGGCTACCTCTATCCCTATAAGGTGCTGTTTCGTGAGCCGAAAGTGCTGGTATTCTGTCTGATCTCCGCCATCGCCGGTGTGGGCAGATACGGCCTGCTGACATGGGTGCCCACCTATTTCACCGAGGCCATGGGCATGTCCATTAAAGACGGCATTTTCAGTGCGATCCTGCTGCCTATCGGACAAGCCTGCGCTATGTTCGTATTTCCTTTTTTGACCGACAAGGTATTCAAGGGCAAGCGTGAGCCGATGCTGGCGCTGGCAGCTATCGTAGCTTTTTGCGGTCTGCTGTGCTTCCCCTTTATCAAGGCTCAGCTGTCTGCAACCATTATGCTGTTCGCAGTGGGTGTGTTCAGCATGGTCACCGGTGTGATCTGGGCTGTGGCCGGAGATTTGGGCGGCAGAGCCTTCGCCTCCACCATCGTGGGTGTGCTGGACTGGGCAGTGTATATGGGCGCCGCCGTGCAGGCTTTTGCCTTTGGTTTTATGAAAGATACTTTCGGCTGGAGCGCCGTATTTATCACCATCGGCAGTCTGTATGTGCTGATGTTGGCGCTGACCCTTGCCGCCCGAAAAATGAAAACCTGAGAAGCATAAGACAAAGCTTCATTTTCCCGTAAGTATAACTTATATAAAGATTTTATTATTATATTTCTTTATCTTTTTTAACTGAATCGCCTGATTTCAATATTGCCGCCTTGTATAATAGAATCAACCTATCATACGAACGGAATGGTTCTTATGAAAAAAATTATCACCTTGTTGCTGTGTGCCGTGATGGTCGTTGGCATTATCTGCTGGCTGACGGCTCTTACTCCGCCGAGGGTGTGGGCGCGTTCCCAAGAGCGAGCTGATCGGTCACGCCACCCAAGCTGACACTCTGATGAATGGCGCCATGATCAAAAACATCCTTGTAGAGGATGAGGCGCTGGCACCGCAGATCCTTGCCAAGGATTCTGTGCAGCTGCTGTTTGACTACCGCGGCGTAGCCACCGGCATTGCCAATTAACACAAAAGGCAGTTGCGAAGTAAACTTTGCAACTGCCTTTCGATTCCCGTAGGGCAAAAAGAAAACCACCCCTGTTGAGGTGGTTTTTCTACTGCGTGCCTTATCGAGATCGACCTGCGCACACAGCCATGCGGCTGTAGTCGCAGTTCGATGGAATCTCCCACGGGCTAACCAAGTGTCCCCCGGACACTTGGTTGCACCAGTGTGCCCACTGGTGCCGCCCTTTCGATTCCCGTAGGGCAAAAAGAAAACCACCCCTGTTGGGGTGGTTTTCTTTTTGGTGAACTACGGCACTTGGAATACGAATACTATGCCCTAATCCGCCGTCAATTTCATGCAGGGTGATGGTTCGATCATCCCCGGAGTAGTTAAAAGTAAGGATAACCTTATCATCGTAGACGAACACCGAGTTCAGGAAGGTCTTGATTAGCCGCTTCTGACAGTCAATGTCTGAGTAGTCCATTCCGGCAAACTGATGCAGGAAGAAAACAATGTGTTCTTTTTTCAATCCCAGGTCTTCCTTCAGTTTGGCTGCTGCCAGTGCCACACGGAGATCTTTCTTTTGCTCCTCCAATTCGTTCATGCGTTCCTTGGTACTTTCGTTAAAGATACCTGCCTCAATGGCTTTTAGAAGATTGGCAATAGACCGCTCGGTTTCATCCAGTGCCTTCTGCAAGGATTTAGTATAGGTGGTGTCAGTGTTCTGCGCGAGGAAATACTGGTAGGTGTTTTCTGCAATGAATTCCAACAATTCTTCGTTTTTTACCAGTTTAAGCAAATGCTTCAGCACAAGCGGTTCAATCCAGTCCTGCCGGACAGCTCTCTTGGTGCAGTGCTTTTTCTTTTTGGCGCTGCAGATGTAATAGTGATGCTTTACCTTCTGCTTACTGGTACCACAAACACCGGTCATCATCGCACCGCACCTGCCACAGAACAGCTTGCCAAACAGAATATAGTCAACCTTCGCCTTTTTATGTCCGGCGGCTTTCTGATTGTATTCCAACAGCTCCTGTACTTTATTGAAAATATCCATATCCACAATAGGAGGTACAGAATTCTTGATGGTTATCTCACCGTTGTATTCGTAGGTGCCGATGTACTTCTTGTTTTTCAGAACCGTTCGCAAACTGTTGTGGGTAAAAGAATGCCCCCTCGAGGTCCGCAAGCCTCTGTCGTTCAGAATCTTTACGATCTCGGTGATTGTTTTGCCTACGGAGTAAAGCTGAAAGATATCTCTTACCACAGGTGCGTATTTGGGATCGACCTCATACTTCTTGTCGGCAGTGATGGTATAGCCTAAGGGACAAGTTCCGCCAGTATATCGGCCTTTCTGTGCGCTGGTTTTCATACCTCTGCGAACGTTTTGAGAAAGCTGCTCGGAATAGTAGGCAGCCATACCTTCAATGACCGCTTCCAGAATGATGCCTTCCGGAGTGTCCGGGATGGCTTCGGCCACATAGTAGATCTTAACACCGTTTTTCTTTAGGTGGTATTTGTTGAGGGCGATCTCCTCTTTGTTTCGTCCAATTCGGTCCGTCTTCCAGATGATCAGCGCATCAAACGCATGCTTAGCTGCGTCAGACAGCATAAGTTGAAACTGTTCTCGGTTGTCGTTTCGCCCGGTTTGCGCGCGGTCTGCATAGACTTTAACGATGGTCAATCCGTGGGCAGCAGCAAAGCGTTCGGCTTCTGCAACCTGACCTTCGATGGACTGCTCACCCTGTCTATGGCTGGAAAAACGGGCATAAACAACAGCGTTCACTTTTTTACCTCCTCTAACAGTTCCAGCTTCAGTGCAAATCTGGCCATGTTCTGATCCCGGAGGTCTGCTTTATCATAAGCACGGGCAACCTCATAGGCCTCAGCAGATACCTCAGGAGGGGTGTATTCCTCTTCGTCCAGCCACACGGCCAGCGGAACATTCAGTGTCTCCGACAGCTGCAATGCCAGATCAAGAGGAGCAACCTTCATCTCCCGGGTAATAATTGTGCGCACTTGCCGATCCGTCAATCCGGTTACTCTTACGGTATCAGGAATATTCAAACCCCGCTCGTCAGTTACGTCCATAAAGATCTTATAGAAAGGCTTTTTCTTCTTTTTTCGCGTCCAAAACATCCTTGAGATTGCTTCTGCCTCAGTGTCGCCCAGCAGATAATCCAAAGGTACATTCAACGCCTCAGCATACTTTTTCACCAGTTCGATTCTGGGGGAACGCTGATTTAGCTCATAGCAACTAACCATCTGCTTAGAACTTTTAAGTATTTTGGCAAGCTCGGTTTGCGATAACCCTCGATCTTTCCGTATTTCACGCAGTCTTTCACCAAAAGTAGTGTAATGTACTTTTTCAATCGGCAAATCTTCAAAAGTCTGCTTTTCTTCTTCCATACTCATATTTTTCAGCTCCTTTTGTATGTGGTACTCATATCATAGCACATCAAAGCAGGTTATGCAATAGTCAATTGTGGAATTTGTAGAATTAATTTTGAAAATCAAGACATTGCTTGACAGCAAGGACAGATAAATATATAATTAAAGCGTAAGCAAGCATAATAGGTTATTTCAGAAATAATCGAAGCCAACAAAATCAGTCTGGAGGTGAGGCCATTGGAAGTACGGTCCGGGTAATACCCGCTTTAATTCCCAGTGTGGAGAAACAGTTATTATGCGCCACATTCTTAGAGGCAGTCATCCGTTTCTACAAAGATCCGGAGAATATGCGTTCTTTTGAACGGTGGCGTAACGAGAAAGGAGGAAGTGCAAATGGATCCCAAAGAAGCGGAGAAGCTGCGCAAGCGGTACCCTAACCATATGCCGCTGCATGTAGCATCCAAGTACCTGGGTGTATCACCACGGCAACTGTCCAAGCTCATCGCCGATGGTCGGGAACCCTTTCGTTTTATCGGTGCGAATATTGGTACTAACCAGAGATATGTTCGTGTCTATACCGAACGGCTGATTGCCTTTGATAATGGCACTTTGAACGGTATATAGAACGGGGGCGAGGACTTTCCTGTGAAGATAGAGAGAAAACACATCAGGTGATATGGACAGGCTGTAGCCCCACCGTATCACCTGATTTTTATATACTTAAGGAGGAACACCATGAAACTGAAAGAAAACCAATTGAATTTGATCCGGCATCTGATCCGGTTTAATCTTATGGCCTATGAGGACTGCCTGGAAATGCTGGACACGGATGGCTGCAAAGATCAAACCGCCTTATCGTATGCCTTTCGACCCTTGACAAAGAATAAGTACCTGTCCAAAAGCAAGAAAGGCATTGTATCCGTCCTCAAAAAAGGAAGAGAACTGTTTCCTGAGGAAGTGCCTTTGATTTCCACAGCCACGGGAACAGTCGCTCGGCAGCGGGTCATGCAGGTGTCTCGAGTGGCTATGTGGTTGGAAAAATGCGGTGTTCCTGCTTATGCAGAGCTGCAGGATATAGACGAGCCCTACTTCATCCCTTCTGCTTGCTGGCGTAACATTGCCATGGGCATCCTGTCTACCACCCGGTTTGCCGGAATGCTGGTGGCCTATGATAAGCGGTACGCTGTTTATGACATTGGAGATGGAAATATGGAGTGGCAGGTACGGGCAGAGAGCTCTCTGTTTTATTACCGCTACGGGTCCTTTGAGACCAAAGCTCATGGCATGATCTTGATCTGTGAAGACTGTAGGCGCGATGATGTCGCCAAGCAGATCATCCGCCAGACCATGTGGAGCCGAAAATCTCTGCTGAAGGAACAGTATTCCGAAACGGACAAGCCTGTCCGATATTCCCGCTCACCCATCAAGCTAAGAGCCCAATATGAGCACGTGTATCTGACAACCCCTGCGCTGCTCGCCACAAGCTTGAAACGGATCTATGACGAAGAAGAAACCATCGAAACTACCATAGATGACGGTGAGCGAGCCTACAATCCCAAGGAAGGAAACTCGGTAGATTGGCCCAATCGGTACTTTCTGAACCCGGCTTTTGACATCCTTCTGCTGGTGCATTTCTTCTCTGCAGCAAAAAGTCTGCAGCATCTTTTGAT
>JAZSQH010000019.1:0-4612 GCA_045537865.1 Faecousia sp.
TACGATCCGACTTTTGTGGTTCAGCGACCAGGTGATGCTCTTGCGGTAGGCGGGCATGACCTTGTCGAGAATGCCTGCTTTTTTCTCCGGCAGGCGGCGCAGCATACCGCTGCCCATAGCGGGCACCACGGTAAGGGCCACCATGAGGGAGGCCATCAGCGAATAGGTCATGGTCAGCGCCAGATCGGAAAACAGCTGCCGGGTAATGCCCTCTACAAACACAATGGGCAGGAACACGCACACCGTGGTCAGTGTGGAGGCGATAACCGCGCCAGCCACCTGCCCTGCGCCGGACACCGCTGCCTGGATCACATTAGCGCCCTTTGCCCGCAGCCGGTAAATATTCTCAATGACCACCACCGAGTTGTCCACCAGCATACCCACCGACACAGCAAGGCCGGACAGCGAGATCATATTGATAGTCACCCCGGAGAAGTACATCAGCACAATGGCAAATATCACGCTCACAGGAATGGCGCACAAGGTGATAAAGGTAGGACGCAGATCTTTCAGGAACAGGAACAGAATCACGATGGCGAACACAGCGCCCAGCAGCAAGCTGCTCATGATCGTCTCTACGATCAGGTAAATATAGTCACCCTGGTTCATCAGCTCCGCAAAACGCAGACCCTGATGCTCGTTTTCCAGTTCCAGGAATCGGTCAATAATATTATTCGTTACCTCGGCGGTGGCATAGGTGCTCTGCTTTTCAAAGCTCAGCATGATGCCGTCAATACCGTCCAGCTTGGCATAGGTCTCGGCGCTGTTGTCCGTGACCAGAACTGCCGCCACATCCTTCAGGTACACCGGGTCGATCCCTTCCATGCCCATATCAAACAGCAAAAGATCTTCCAGCTGCTCAGCAGTGGTGATCTGCTCACCTACCGATACCATGTAGCTGACCCCATCCTGCTCCACCGTACCGGCGGGCATAGAGAAGTTCTGTGCCGTCAAAATGGTGGAAACCATTTCCATGGTCAGGATCTTGTTCAGATCTGCCTGGGCAAGGGTCTGCTCCCGGGTGGTTTCCAAGGTGTCAATGCCGCTTTCGATCTGAGGCATAGCGGCAGTAACGGTAGACTTGCCCACCGCCAGCTCGGTAGCTGCGTTGCCCAGCTCCAAAAGGCCCTCCATCTGCGCTTGATTCAGCGCCTGCTTGCCCTCCTGCAGCATGGTGATGCCGGTTTCCACCTGCTTCAGACCGTCCTCCAGCTGGGCCACTTGCTGCGGCAGTGCCTCCAGATCCAGGCCCTCCTCCGCAAGCAGCTTTTTCAACTCCTCTGCCTGCTGCTCCACGGCTTGCATAGAGCCCTCCAGCAGCGCGATCCGGGCATCAATGGTCTGCTCCGTCACTTTATTTGCAGACATCTGCGCCTGGTACGCCGCTTTGTCCGCCTCCAGCTGCACATATTCCGAGCTGGTCTTTAATGCTTCCAGCTCAGTCTGGATCTGCTCCGGGGTCTTTCCGCTATTTTCAATGGCAGCGATCTTGTCGTCCATTTCCGCCTGCCGGGTCTTTAGCGCCTGACCGGTCTGCTTCAGCTGCTTCAACTGTTCCAGTTGGGCTGCAAAATTTTCTTTTTGCGCAGTCAGCGCATCCAGTCCGGACTGGATGCCCTTGATGATTCCCAAGGTGCTTTCCAGCTGGCTCTTGGTGCTGACCAGTTGGCTCAGCTGCAGATCCAGCTCCGCAGCCGCCCCGGCAGTCTGCTCCGTCAGCGTATTTTTACCTGTCTCCAACTGCTGCTTGCCGGCTTCCAGCTGCGCCTGCGCTGCTTCCATTTCTTTCTTGGCGCTGTTCAGATCTTTCAGCGCCTCGTCCATTTTGCCGTTGATGGCATCAGAAATGGTCTGATTCAGCTGGTCGATCATCGCCTGATCCAGCACGATATGCAGCTGCTGCACCACCGTGCCGGTGGTAGAGATCCGGGCAACGCCGGGGATACCCTCTAGCTTGTTCAGCAGTTCCTCATCCAAAAACTGTGAAAGCTCCACCGTATCCATGCCATCCATGGACACTGCCGCCACCATGACCGGCAGCATGGAGGGATTGATCTTCAGCACATAGGGGCTGCTGACCATCTCATCCCACCCCGACTGCAGGGTGCTGATATGCTGCTGAATATCCACACCGATGGTATCCAGATCCACACTCTCCTCAAACTCCAGCATCACCATGCTGTAGTTTTCCGCAGAAGAAGATGTGACCTCCTTGATATGATCCAGGGTGGACATGGTCTGCTCCAGCGGCTTGGTGATCTCCTGCTCCACCTTTTCCGGGCTTGCGCCGGGATAGGTAGTCATGATCATAATATAGGGGAAATTCATATTGGGCATCAGATCCGGGGTCATTTTCAAATAGGCCACCACACCCAAGACCAGCACCGCGATCACTGCCACAAACACAGTCAGAGGTTTTTTGACGCTGAACTTCGACATATTTTACTCCTTAACATAGCATTTCATCATAAACATACCACACAACATGGGACAAAGCATAAACAATGTGTTAATTTTCAGAAAAAACTGCCATCCCATTAGGGATGACAGTTTTTAATTAAGATACCACGGGGCAAAACCATGCCGGCACGGACTTTACACCGTTATGACAGGTGTTTTCCGTATTGGTTGCCGGCTGTTCCTGCGCCAGTAACGCCTGTACACCTCGGACGCAAGCGCCGATCAGCGCCTGCGCATCTACGGTCAGGGTCATGCTCTGTTTGCCCTGCTCCAAGCGTGCCAATGCGCTCTCGCTGCCGCCCAAGCCGGTGACCAGCGGCCAATTTTCCGACGTATATCCGGCAGCTTCCAGCGCAGCGCACAAGCCGTCCGCCAAGCCATCGCCGGTAACGCAGAAAATATCCGCATCACTTTCGCTGTAGGCATCATAAACATACTCCCAGTAGTGATTCCGGGCAGTTGCCTCAGACCAGTTCTGAATACATGTGTCCTCGAAAGTCACTCGTCCGGAACGGCACACCAGCACACCGCTGTCCAAATAGGGCTGCAGCACGCTCATAACACCCTGATGGAGCAGCAGAGCGCTGTTATCCTCCGGTGAACCCATGAAAAACTCCACCGAATATGTACGCTCCTCCGCTGCGGCAGTAGCAAGCTGCTTCTGCTGGACAATATACGCGCCAATCTGTTGACCGGCCGCCATAAAATCAAGCGCCACATGGTAATCCACCGCATCGGTGTTCATCAGCAGTCGCTGATAGGCGATCACCGGCACGTCGGATTCCTCTGCACGTTCCAGGATCTGGGTCAACTGCAAAGAATCAACCGCAGTTACCACCAAGCAATCTGCGCCTTGCAGCAACATACTTTCAACCTGGTCACTTTGCAACTGGGGGTCATTGGAAGCATAGGATTGCAAAACCTTGTACCCCATCTCCTCCAAAGCCGTTGCCAGCGCCTGCCCATGGCGATGCCAGTCAGACCCGCCTTCTCCGGGGAAGGCTATGCCCACCGTCATTTGCAGGCCGTCAGCGCCGGTCTCTTTGGGAACAACATCCTTGCCGCAGCCGGCTAACAGCAGGCATAACACAAGGAGTATTACGGCAAATTTCCTCATAGGCTCTCCGTTTCGTGTTTTGATACTTCATTATAACCCCCGGAATTTGGGGAAGTCAATAGAAAAAACAGAGGAGCAAAGCTCCTCTGTCAAAAATTAACCTTTTTTGTTCTTTTTATAAAGGATCGCCAGTCCCTTCAGCAGCAGGTTCTCGTCATAGACGATCTCATGCCGGCAGTGGGGAACGATTTTGGCAGCAATGCCGCCGGTGGCAACCAAGCTGGCTTTGCAGCCCAATTCCGCCTCAAACCGATCGATCATACCGTCGATCATCGCCGCGTTGCCGTAAACCGCGCCGCTTTGCATACACTCGGTGGTGGTGCTGCGGATACAAGTCTTGGGCGCCTCGATAGGCACTTTCTGCAGCAGCGATGTGCCGGAGGACAGCGCATTCATAGACAGCGCCACACCGGGTACGATCGCACCGCCAATAAACTTATTGCCCTTGTCCACCACGGTGATGGTGGTTGCCGTACCCATATCGAATACGATAACCGGCAGCTCAAAATCCGCCATAGCCGCTACGCTGGCAGCCACGATGTCGCTGCCCAAAGTAGCGGGGTTCTCGATCATGATGTTCAGACCGGTTTTTAGACCTGCGCCTACCACCAGCGCCTTGCAGCCGATGATTTTTTCCACAGCGATGCGGAAAATATCCGTCAGCGGCGGCACAACAGAGCAGATGATCGCGCCTTCAAAATGTTCGCTGCCCATATTATTATATTCCAGAATCGTTTTGATTCCGGCGGCATATTCGTCCTCGGTCTTTTTCAGATCCGTGACCATACGAAACAGCTTCACCGTTTCATAATTCTCATTCAGGCAGCCAATCACAACATTGGAGTTGCCGATATCAATAGCAAGGAGCATAGACACCCTCCCGGTATATTCGAAACTTAGCGGTTAACGATTTTTGCGATCCGCTGACCTGCGGGACTAAACACCACATTGATGATCAGTTCCGGCACAAAGTTCAGCAAAACCAAACCGGACAGCACATAGGCGATAATATCACCGCCACCTGCCCAAGCTGCC
>JAZSQH010000023.1:0-53748 GCA_045537865.1 Faecousia sp.
GGACGCTGTCATTTCTTTCTACACTCAGGGCGAATTTACCGATCTTTGCGCCGGTCCCCATCTGGATCACACCGGCCGTCTGCGCCACAATGGCTTCAAGCTGACCAAGTCCTGCGGCGCTTACTGGAGAGGCGACTCCAACCGCAAGATGCTGCAGCGGATCTACGGCATCGGCTTCCCCTCCAAGGATGAGCTGGACGCTTATCTGGAAGCCCAGGCTGAAGCGCTGAAGCGTGACCACAACAAGTTGGGTCGTGAGCTGGAATTCTTTACCACCGTGGAGGAGATCGGCCAGGGCCTGCCCATTCTGCTGCCCAAGGGCGCAAGAGTGATTCAGACTCTGCAGCGCTGGATCGAGGACGAGGAGCAGAAGCGTGGCTATCTGCTGACCAAGTCCCCCTTGATGGCAAAGAGCGATCTGTATAAGATCTCCGGTCACTGGGATCACTACCGGGATGGCATGTTCATTATGGGCGACCCCGATGACGAGAGCAAGGAATGTTTTGCTCTGCGCCCCATGACCTGCCCCTTCCAGTATCAGGTCTACCTGAACCGCGCCCGTTCCTACCGGGATCTGCCCATGCGTTTAGGCGAGACCTCTACCCTGTTCCGTAACGAGGACTCCGGCGAAATGCACGGTTTGATCCGTGTTCGTCAGTTCACCATCTCCGAAGGTCACCTGGTGCTCCGCCCTGATCAGCTGGAGGAGGAATTCCGCGGCTGTCTGGAGCTTGCAAAATATGTGCTGGACACCGTCGGCATGCTGGAGAACTGCACCTTCCGTTTCTCCCAGTGGGATCCCGCCCGTGCCGGCATCAAGTACGAAGGCACTGCCGAGCAGTGGGAAGAGGCCCAGCGTGTTATGGGCGAAATCCTGGACAACCTGGGCGTGGAATATGAGATTGGTATCGACGAAGCTGCTTTCTATGGCCCGAAGCTGGACATCCAGTACAAGAATGTATTTGGCAAGGAAGATACCATCGTCACCATTCAGATCGATATGCTGTTGGCGCAGAAGTTCGGCATGGAGTATGTTGACGCTGACGGTCAGAAAAAGACCCCCTACATCATCCACCGTACTTCCCTGGGTTGCTACGAGCGTACGCTGGCATACCTGATCGAACGTTACGCAGGCGCACTGCCGCTGTGGATGATGCCGGGGCAGGTGCGTGTGATGCCCATTACCGACCGCGCCCACGATTACTGCAAGGGTCTGGTGGAGGAGCTGAACAACACCGGCATCCGTTCCGAGGGCGACTACCGCAGCGAGAAGCTGGGTTACAAGATCCGGGAAGCACAGCTGCAGAAAGTCCCCTACATGCTGGTGGTGGGCGACCGGGATATGGAAAACGGCACCGTTTCCGTCCGTACCCGTAAGGGCGACGATCTGGGCGCTATGACCCCCGCAGAGTTCACCGCAAAGTGCCTGCTGGAAATCGCAACCAAGAGCAAGGAAGTATAATATATATTATAATGTATAGGCGGTCGCAAAATTTGACCGCCTATATTTTTTGAAAAACATCTTGACTTTTGTAAGTCTGTGCGATATAATGGCAAAGCTGTCAGCAAATGCTGCTATAGCTCAGTCGGTAGAGCGCATCCTTGGTAAGGATGAGGTCGCCAGTTCAAATCTGGCTAGCAGCTCCAAGAAAAAGCCTGAAACTCCAACGAGTTTCAGGCTTTCTTCTTTTTTGTGCTGTGTACCAACTTTCACAGAAACCGACACCAAAACCGACACGGCTACATTTTGCTATATAAAGTTCTGCTATGGTCACTCATAATATACCCCCTGAGGCTTGAAAACCTCAGGGGGTATATTATATCTACTTAGAAGTGCATTATCATCTTATTGTCACGCCTTTTATAATCAGCACTAGGATTATCTAAGGCGAAGCCTAGCCTCTCATATACTTTATATAACGTCTCAATGTCCAGTGGCTCCTCATCAGCATAACATTCCGGATTAGGATAGACAATAATTGTATTCCCACCAATTCTCTTTACTTCAGCAACCATAGCCTCTATCAACTTTTTTCCCACACCTTTTTGGCGGTACTTTTCCTCCACCCCAAAGCTGTCAATTCTAAGGTAGTTCGAATTAGCATCTGCAATCATACAGATGTGTCCAATTTCCTTTTTAGTAATACCGGTGTGCGCTGTTGCAGAAGTTCTTCCCGTACAGGTAGGCTGTGTCTTAATTACTACCAACTTGTTTTCATCCTTTCTCATTGGTGCTCAAAATCACCCTGCCTAACAGCAACATCTAGAATAGTAATCATCCCTTTGGTGGAAACGGATCGTGGCCATAGGAATCACGAGCGCGGATCTTTCCGTTCACACCGTGAACCAAAACCTCAGCTTGGCTTTTGATAGCCATATCTCGTGCCTTTAGGCGAGCCTGTTCCTGTGTTTTAGTTATACAGGAAGCGCGGGAATTCCCCTCTTTAATAGCCTGCCAATTTCCGTCAGGGCGCTTGGTCACATGGATATTCTTTCCCATAGCTCATCCTCCTTTACACTCGAGGTAGGCACAGCAAGTTATCATTGCCATACTGATTCGGCTCAGATCTTACGTACTTTTCCTTGCGAGCGCTTACTGCCGGAATAACATCCGGAAAAGGTTTAATATTAACCTTAATAGTTCCAGGATACATTTTCAGATAGTCGTGGATAGACTCCTTCGTGTAAAAGCCGGGCTTGTTGAGGCCTTCTAAATAGATGGAGTCAATTTCGGTCAGTTGCCATGAGTTACCACAGCCGGGTCTCATTCGAATCTTTGTTGCATAAATCATAGTTTTCCTTTCTCTGCATTAAGCAGATGCTCTTTCAGTGGATAACGGACATCTTTTCAAAACAGCTAAAAGAAAAAACGCGATCGCCAACCAGGAATATTGCTTTTTTGCAATATCCCCTCTTGCGCCGCGCCAAAAATCGTGATATACTAACCGCGTGTCATAGGAATAACGCAATGTTAGGACTTTGGTTCGGCATTGTGGACACGTTACGCAGTGCTTGTGGACCCCCATCCACAAGCGCTGTTTTCTTTTTGCTGAGATTGTTCTGGAGAATTCTACCACCCATTCTCCAATTTGTCAATATATTGTGTGTAAAAATATTTCAAAAACACAATATATTGTGTTTTTATTAAGCTGCACTTATGTAGCTATGCCATAAAATATCGCTGCCACCTTCTCTTTGTGCGTAGGCAGCTCATACTCATTAGTGAATTTTCACCTTGACTGCTTGATTGTCAACATCCTGGTAAGCACCTGTAGGTACTCCACTCCAGAAAACCTGTATATCAAATTTATGTTCCTGCAGCTTTTTCGCCAAATTAGAAACACTCATAATATCACTTTTGAATTCTCCGTTTGTTTTGCTATTCAACAGCTCTTTTATGTTTCTAATGTCGCAACTTCGCACCAACTCTCCTTCCAGATTTGGCACCTGAGGAATTATAACAACATCTGATACTGCCTTGCAGTTTTCCAAGGTTCTAATATTGCTCATCAGGATCTCAACATTTCCGGCATCTGTATCAAATACCAGTACAACCATTGTATCGCAAGAAAGTGTTCTCAATCGAGCCGCCGTGATTTCCTGAGTAGTCACATTCAGTTTCTGAATCTTTCCCGGCTTTATTAATCTCAAATCAGTTTTCAAAACCTCAAGTAGTTTCTTCTCATCATCGCCTTCAACATAATATAATACATACCTGCTTTTCACGGCCACACCTCCGCCCTTACATATCTGCGATAGCAAAAATCAGATCCACAGATGGAGCACAGGAGAACAAATCATTTTCCACAGCATTTTTCAGTATATCTGTATTTCGCTTCAGTAGAGAGGACGCTTCAATACAGGTAATTGGACAATCTGCATTAGACACATCCTTTCGCAAGAATGTAAACGCATGCTTAGGCAAGTTCATATCCAATATATCTGTGTTATGCGATGTGAAAAACAACTGAGTATTTGCATCAATGTAGTCAATCATCAGAGAAAGCACAGCTTTTTCAATATCACTATGAATATAGGAGAACTTTTCGTCACAGTAATAAAAACTATAATGGCCTTGAATCAGTGCTGCAACAATCTGCGCCACCTCTACGCCAGCTTTAGTACCGCTAGAAAGTACACTTGTATCAAAACTCAGCCCGCTTTGCAGAACAACATCCTGATCTTTCAGGCGAATAACATAGGTATTCTTCATTTCCTTAGAGGTATCAACCGCTATAATTGAAGGATCCAGCGCTTTCAAAAGGTTTTCCAGAACAGCACGGAACTTTTCGTCTTTGTCCGGAAGACGCAGGGTGCTATTGTTATCCTCCGAATACTTAAAAATCCAATCCAGCCTTTCGATTTTTTCCAATTCGTCTATATAATTATCTTCGGTCAAATATGGTTTTTCTTCCATCCTCTTGACACACATCGCATAGCTATCTTTGACAAGGATGTTTTCCGTTCGGATCTCAACCTTAAAATGTTCCGGACTATACTTCTCTTCTGTGCATGGCGCAACAACACAAGCGATTCGGTATAAAATATTACTCCTAAATGCCATATCCAAAGTGAAGGAAGCTTCTTTGCTACGATCGCAGATGGCATCCGTAAGCAGCTCATAGTTTTTCTTGTCAATAAAATTAAATATTTTCATCAGCATACGCCCGAATGTAGTCTTGCCCGAAGCGTTTGCACCCATAATGATATTGACTTTTTTATACCGAAAATTAGGGCGATTTTCTAAGTGTTCTTCCTTAATGCAGGAACCAACAATCTTCTTGGGGTAAGTCAGGTTCATATGGAAGTTTTTAAATGCATAGAAATTGTCCAGCTTGACATTCAGAACGACCATCGTATCCCTCCTCATTTTTATTTCTTCGGATTTCACGAAGTAATCCTCCTTTCGTATATTAACGCATATTCTTCAAAAAATCAAGAGCTTTTTATTAAAATTTACTCTCATCGTGAAGAATAGCATCTACTTAAGGGGATAATCCCACGAAACCGCACAAGAATACATGCTTTAGTTATTTTTGCTATCACTATGGATATTCTCTGCCGTTTCGCACCAGGAACTTAAGCAAAACAGCACCACCCAAGTAGGATGGTGCTGTTAAACTATTACCGACATTTGTATATTATTCCGCACGCAATTTTTCTGCCTGCGTTGCCGGCAGGTTGAGAATGAAAGTCATCTGGATCGCTGTGAATGACCACAGTTCGCCCAACAATCTCTTTCACAGGAAGTCGATCCGTTCTTACGGACAAATATGCGTTTCCCTTACACTCCAATAACGGTGGCAGGTCGCCAGCGTGTTCTGGATGTGCCTGCTCTGCTGGATTATAATGACTTCCTGTTCCGGAAAAGTCAGTCCCATAGTAACTTTCTCCTGCATGGAACTTTGCGATAACCTCGGCCCGTAACTCTGCCAGATGCCATGTCACTCCCTTTTTCCTGCCATAACCCCCCTAATGTAGTTATTATCCTACATTAGGGGGGCGTTTTGTCTATTGTCCGGTTTTACTGGGTCAGTTCATTTAGCCTATTGCTAGTTGAAGTTACCCGAGAGAGAGTCTGTGGTTAAGCCATAATCTAATGTAATACACACCGTTCCATTTCCGCCTTCTGCTTCTTCCCCAACATTGGGATAATTGACCAGATATCTTAAGGATACACAAGTTGGTGCCACTGTGGCCTCCGAAATTTCTGCAGGAATAGAGTCCAACTTTGTGGTAAGTACCCAGCCAAGACCAGCAGACCACTCCTGATTCGTGAAATACTCTGTAAGCTCTTCGGCGGTAGCTGCTTCCAACGCCAACTTTTGATCCTTTGCAGATGGATTGGGACGGATCATACCATCTCCTGTGAGCAGCTTTTCGCGTATCTCAACTACCGCATTGGCTGCATCCTCAGGTTCACCCTTATATTCCAGCACATAGCCAATTCCTTGCACTAAATTATTTGGCGAATCCCGATATGGGGTAATGCGCATACGAAAAGTATAGCCGCAGAATTCCACTGTTTCTTTGTAATAATAGCTGCTGTTTTCATACACAAAATCATCTGCAGAAAGGCCGATTGTTGTTAACACGGTCCCCATATCCTGTCCAAGCATTCCACATACAGCCTCTGCATAGGGGGGATATGGCGGTGGGGTGCTATCCGATGCTGCACAGCCAACGCAAAACAGCAGTATATACATTAATGCAACGGTTGTACATAATACGCGCTTTCTCACAAAACCACTCCTAACATACATAACGAGTTTTATATATTTCCAGCTTTTATTGATTTAAAGGAATAAAATCGGTCCAGCTATCCGAAACACCATCCAAAGTCATAGAATAGGTCACGGAATGATATCCAGGACCCGGACTAACGCATAAGACCCGATCTGTTCGATACGCGTTGGAGCTGCCGTAATAGCGATTTTTAATAGGATGGTGCTGTTAAACTATTACTGCCCTTTGCAGATCGCAACGAAGGCAATTTTTCTTTCTGCTTTACCTGCAGGCACCTATGTCACTATGAATGATCACAGTCCGAACAATACCTGTCACAGAAAATCGATCCATTCTTACAAACAGATATGCCTCATATTTCCAGAAAGCTTTTAACTAAGGATATTCTGAATATATGCGAGGCCGGAATGTAGGACTGCACCGGCGTAGGCAACATGAACCTCACTGCTCTGTACTGTGTCGGTATCCTCCAATTATGATCTTGCCACACGATACTTACAAAAACTTGATTACTTTGCTGTTATTATTTATTGTGGGGTTCCGGAAATATTCCCAGGTTAAGCCTGAGGAATACAGAATCATTAAAGCGGCTGATAGCCATCTCTAGACCGTACAGAGGTTGCCGGTCTCCGTACATTTTCCAAGATTCAGAAACCTTTAGCTGTTTAATATATTCCGTCTGTGCAGATTCTGCAACGCCAGTTAAATCCCATAGAATTTCTTTATATAGCTTTTCTTGCCCCAACAAATCTTGCATTTGCGTTTCGGTCATAGCGAAAACTTCTATGTCTTGCTTTTTAGTTTTCTTGCCTATGGCGCTACCTAGCTTGGTGGATACATGCAAAATATCCTTTGCTGCGGTTTCCTTTTGATTGCGATACTCTGTGTGATATACAATTGTATTTATTCGTTCTTCAAAAGGATTTATCCCAAACAATACATCAAAAGAAATGCCACTAAAATCTACTGTTAAAGGCGTTTTATAAAAGGTGTTCGCATCCTCTGTTAAATCTGTATCCTGCCAACCCATTTTATTAAGAGCATCTTCTTTACGCAAGCCAATCAAGGAGGATAGTTCGGCATATTGAGGCAAAGCAGTAATACCCTCTGGCTTTGCAGTATTACTTGAATCAGAACAACCTGCACACAACAGGACGATTATCAGAAATATGCCGATAATTCCTCTGGTGTGGTGTTTCATATAATCAGCTCCCTTTTTGATATTTTCAAATAACATAGCGCCATCGAGTTCTATCCCAAGTGTGTATTGAGGGGCACTTCTCTCGTTATGTTAATTGTTGCACCATTGCTGTTACGTACACCGACAACTGTGAAATTAACAACTTGGTCGCCTCCTGGCGAATAAAACAGCAGCACTGCTTTGTTTGAACTAATGGGACTTGTCTTGCTATAGTAGGTGTTGCGATTGGGATTTGTTTGGGCTTTTGTTATTCTATATCTATAGCCGTCTAATGGCCCGGAAATTGGGGTAAAGGTACTACCGTCAAAATGCCCCTCAATACCATAACAGTCGTAGCGCATAGTTAAGTTGGATAGAGTATACAGGTTGTTTGTATCCTCATAAATAAACATAGCTGTTTGAGGCTGCACAATACCTTCCCAGTCTGTGCTGTGAGGGTATGCATAGTACGAAACCATAAAAACAATTTGGAAACTATCATTAAACGGATTTACTGTTGCATTTCCGCCGGACATATCTGTGGCTGCAGCGGCAATATCTTCCTCCGTAAATGATTGCAACTTGCCATCTTCGCCAATTGCCATAAGTACAGATTTCGTAATCAATGTGCCATCAGTATTTGTTGCGTAAAGCGTGGTACCTTCATCGCTGTTTTGTACAATTTCCAGTACTGTATCATTTTTAACTGCTATATTGTAATTAGCAAGATTATTGCGTAAATTAGCAGAAGTATTACTTCCTAAAGAACTATATACTACCTGCTGATTGCAAGAATAACTGTCCTCACCGGGAATAACTGCGCCTACTGTTGTAGGGGTAAATGCCAGAACAGCCAAAGCTGTTACCAAAAGCAGACTGGTTATCTTCCGCAATTTTTTCAACATAATAAATTCCTCCTTAAAGTTTGATTTTGCAGCAGTATCTTCCATGGCAAGATATTACTGTAAATTCAGTATTACACAAATAACTCTTTTTGTCAATCACTATTTTTATTACAAAGGTATTGAAATAAAAAGATATGTATGTTATATATAATATTAGCGGTAAAGGGGGTGTGTTCCAATGGCTTCGGATAATTCCCAAAATAATTTTCGGCGGGGTGTAATGTCTTTGGTAATACTGGCCCTGCTGAAAAAAGAGGATATGTACGGTTATCAGCTTGTACAGGAAACAATGAATGCTACCGGTGGGCGGATCGTGACCCAGGAGGGTTCCTTATATCCGGTGTTATACAAGCTGTTGGACCAGGGGTTTATCTCAGATAAAAAGGTGTTGGTTGGCCGCCGGATGACTCGTATCTACTATCATCTGGAGCCGGCAGGAGCGAATCGATTGCAAGAGCTGATACAAGAATATGACACCATTACCCAAGGTGTGCGGATGCTACTGGAGCAAAGAGAGGAATTATAATGGAAAAGGCATTATGCAAGTATTACCGGAGCATTTCCAAATGTCTGCCGGTAGATAAAAAGCACAAAAAACAAATACTGGAGCAAATCCGCCATTCCGTGGAGGATTATCGGACCAAAACTCCCACTACGAATATGCAGGACCTTTTGGAACATTTTGGAACGCCCCAGGAAATTGCTGCCTCCTATGTGGAGAATATGACGACACCGGAAATTTTGAAAAAGTTCTGTGTCCGTAAAACCATACTGCTGGTTGTTTGCGCGGTGGCTGCTGTGGCTTTGCTAATGTGGGGTACAAGTTTGGCTGTTGCGTTAATTAACGCTAATAAGTCTATAGACGGTTATGGTGTTACAGGGTCAATTGAGGAATTGGATGCCACCGAGTTCGGGATTACGGAGGACTAAGGATGAAAAAGAAATATATTGCTTGTATTATTGCACTTTTGCTTATTATCTTATGCCCAGTCAATGTTATGGCAGAAACTAATCAGAACAAGGCAGAAGACATAATTTATTTAGAAGATGGTAATTACATTACAATTACACTTTCAGAAATATCTGCCAGAGCATCTGGCACGAAGAGCGCAAGTAAAACCTATCGGTATTACAACAGCGATGATGTAGAAGAATGGCGCGCAGTACTTACTGGGACGTTTACATACACCGGTTCTTCTGCAACTTGTACGGCGGCTAGCTGCAATGTTACCATTACAAACACAAATTGGTATGTTGTTTCTAAAACAGCAAGCAAAAGCAACAATGTAGCAACAGCTGACGTAACAATGGGATTAAAATTTTTAGGTATTACTGTAAACAAGGAAAATATTTCTATTAGGATATCTTGTAGTTCTTCCGGAACATTAAGCTAAAGAAAAAGAGCGCATTGTGAATGCCCTACAAAAAACACAACAACTGGCATTCATGTTCTTGGGGAAAGCCCTGCTTGGAAGGCTCTTTTATTCCGTTTTAGAAATCAGCAGCATATGCTGGCAGATGATCTAGCAAAAATTCAAATAGTACATCCACCAAGGATATCGCCTCTGTATGTGGGTTGGAAATTATTATGCTAACAGAAACAGTGATGCTTTATCTTAAAAGCTCAGCATAATCCCTTGATCCACATAAAATAGAATAAATAAAAATCGAATATATACAAACAGCCTGGAACGACCAATGTATCGTCCCAGGCTTTCATTTTGTCTATCTGCACCAAGTATACTGTTTTCTCCATCATTTCTGAAAGCCATAGCTCCCCGACACGGGATCCTTGAAGAAAGGGATTTCCGGGGTGAAGAATGTCAAAAGGGTGAAAACAACACCAATCATGCAAATTAGGATGAAAGATGCTCGGGAGGATAGGCAGCAGTTGGTTTCTCTTTGGAATAGCTTGTTTTCTACCCAAAATGCAGCACCAGCCGAAAGAAAAAAGATTGTGATATTGAGCCAATCCACTGATGTGCCAGAGATACCGCTATAGGTATAATAAAGCACAGGAATGAGGGTTAATCCAAGCAGTATCCCCGCCATTTTAATACACCAAAACTGTTTGTGATCCTTTCCCCGAAATCGATATTCGATCAAAGAAAACAGAAGCAGAGGATAATAGATCAGTTTCATATGCTCCCAAATGGACTCGTTCACTGCTGAAAAGATTGCGGCAATCACACTCCGACCGCTTAGCTCAAACAAAAAATGAAGAAAGGTCCCAAGTATGGACGTGAACAGGAAGCCTGCCACCTGCCAATAGGAAATAGACTGTTTCATCTGCGTTCCCTCCGTCACTACTATATGTGTACAAGTATATTCGTAAGGATACAACAGAAATGACCGTTGCATCGCTAAGTTGCTGATCTACGGCTGTAATCTTTAGTTTGCGAACTTAGTGATTATTAATAACCTTGCAATATGTTGCATAGGTTGGAGAATAATGCTATTATATAAAATAATAGGAAAATGATTTTTCTGTTATTAGTTTACCCGTTGTAAACTTGCCTGTAGCTATTATTCATATGCGCAACCTAATTTGTGACTGTAAAACATATTTATCTTGCTGGTCCTGCTAATCGACTGAATTATTGCTGTCAAGTTTATTAATATACACACAGTATGTATCCTATTAAAGGCGGTGGCTATTTTGAATGAACCCATCAAGAGCATTTCTGAATACATTGATGCAATAGAGAAAACAGTAAAAGATACAAAAACAGAACATTCTGTCGTAGTGTTCCGGGGTGAATCTATTGTGTATGACACCCCCTGTCAGCCTAATATATTTAGGACAAAACTATCTCAAAAGGATAAGTTTTTTGAGAAGAACCTGTTCGAAGAAATGGCGGCTAATCATTTAACAAACGGCCAAACATATTTGGAGAGGGCTATTGACGCACAACACGGAGGATTCCCTAGCAGGTTGTTAGATGTTTCCTATAATTGCTTAGCTGCTTTATACTTTGCGATTACTCCATTTTACACGCAAAAAGAAACCGATCTTGATAATGAGGATGGTATGGTGTATGTATTCTTTCTGGAGGATATGTACTGCCCAACCGGAAATAACATTAATGATGCGTACAATGCGTGTGTTGAGCATAATGTGGATTGGTTTGAGGGACAGGAATTATTCCAAAAGAACCACAAGCTGATTGATCATATTAAAAAGAATCCTCGAATTATAGCACAGCAAGGCGCCTTTATTCTGTTTCAAGGAGAATGCCTAAGTTCATTTCCTAGTTATCGCTATGAGCAAATCAGAATTGATGCAAACAGCAAGAAATCTCTGAGGAAAGCCCTGCGCCTTTACTTTGGTATTCATACAGGTTCCATATATCCGGAAGAGTTTAATCTAGTTGAGGAAATGATTCGAAAAAGCGAACGAGTTTCAACTCTGACATTTTCGGCGAAAGACGAATTGGCTATGGTTTTTCAGAATATTGGGCGTATAGTAGACTATTATGTGGAAGCTTTGGAATTGGCAGAACCTCAAGATTATCGAGTTGTTGTTCAGAAAGTCGAAGAAGAACTTTTGGAATACCGTATGGGATTAAAACGGTTTATTGATGCGCAGGAAGAATTAAAAAAGAGCAGAGCCGGCACAAAGGACTGTGAGAAGAATCTGGTGGATATAAACGGCTGTTTACAGCAGTATAACCAGATTATTGAGGAGTTTGCGGAGAATGCCGAATATGCTATGTCGGAAAACCCAAGCTATGCAATTCAAATATGTCGGTGTGAATTACGTATCTAATCAATAATTATTTCGCAAGACAGAGAGGCGGACATGATATGCAGAAAAGACAGAACTACACATCCATTGCTGAATTAATGCGCGGCTTTTTAGAAGAAATTGAAATAATTGCGTATAACGACCTACCGCAGTGTGCTGAAATCACAAGAAAGCTTAAAAAGAATAACTTTTTTGATAAAGGCATTTCTTCTAACCTCCTGGGGTGTGGATCCGGACAGGATCAAATAATCTTTGTGTTTTACAACAAAGAAAAAACTATAGAAGAAATGTTGCAAAGTGCGATGCAAAGTGTCGTTAACGAAATATCAATATTACATGTTGTATTTTTGGCTGCCACAGTTCAGGACCTAATGGAATTAGAGAAAAAACGGACTGAAATTGTCAAACAGGCAAAGAAATGTACGGGCAGTAAAAAAACTTCTGTACGATTTTACAGAATACATGCTCCAGAAAAAGAAAAGCCGGTCTTCTCAATTGGAATAACCAGTAGAATCCGAAAGTTGGATCATGTTTCAAAAGACAAAGCCGGGGTAGTTATTGGCGCAGACGTATATATAGCAAAGCTTTACGATATTGTTGAAATGTATAGTCAAATAGGTGCCGAATTATTTGAACGCAATGTCCGGTATCACATCAAAGATGTCCTTAATGTAGAATCTGAAATACAGAAAACTCTTCGCAGCAATCCGTCGGAATTCTTTAACTTAAACAACGGAATAGCAATGCAAATTAAAGATGCAGATTGGCTGGACCGACGTAACGAAAAGGATATTCGAGTGAAATATCAAAACTGTGGTGATATTTCGATCATCAATGGTGCTCAAACTATTTTCGCTGCGTCAGAGTTTTTCTTCAAAGCACCAAGTTCTGAAGTGGAAGGTGAAGCCATCAAACAGGCGAAAGAGACGGCCTTTGTGCTCTTGCGTGTTTTCTATCCGGAGGAAGGTCCTGATCGAGACTGCTTAGCTGCATTTGAAAGGATCAGCATCTCCCTGAATAGGCAAAAGCCAATTAATCCGATCGATGTACAGTATTCTTGCCCTGAAGTAATGCAGATTAATGCATTATGTGAGCGGAACAGGAGCAATCCGTTCTATTTTAGTTTGCTAAAACGTGGACAAGGAATATCCGGACTATTTCAGTATCAACTTTCAGAGTTTGGTAGGCTTGTAAGAGCATACTACTATAACGAACCCGGACAAGCTCGTGCCGAACCTATACAAAGAATCATTCAACATCCATTGCCTGAAGGTACCAACGATGAGCAGCAAGTAAAGAAATCAATTTACGCACCATTTAAAATGGATACGGAAGATGAAGCGGTCTTTGTGAAATGGTACAAGCCCATAAATTTTGCAAACGAGATAGGCAATCTTTATGTACAGGCAGACAGGAAGTTTCGCAACTCTGAAGTGGTAAATGAAAACACACGGAGCATTTTGAGTAATGGTCGGTATTTCTTTGTTGCATACGTTGTTCAATCGCTAAATGAACAAAATACAGTCGAATCTGAACCTTGTGGGTTTAAGAATTTTGTGTATAGTGCAGAAGATGTTAAGCAAAAAAGGGACAACATTGAAAAACATATTCTGTCTTTTGCTGAGTTGGTTGGAAAATTTGCCGAAAAGTTCTTAGGAGAACAAAAGAACAGCAGAACGACATTGGACTCGAACGATTTCAAAAAAGAAGATTTTTACAAGGCTTGGTGCGTTTTTGCTATGCAAGACAAAGAAGCAATACAGTGGAATAAAGATCTTAAGTGTATTTTGCAAGAAACGCCGTCAGACAATTGACTCTAAATATCACCAGCTTTTACATCAAACAGTCCCGAAAACCGGCAATCGGTTTTCGGGACTTTAATATGTCTGGCTAATTATTCACTTTACATTAGGCCAACAATGCCGCACCACGGGATTTTAGGTAGATGTCAATATCGTTATTGATATAATTGTGTCCGGTGGTATGGAGCACATCGTAGAACTCATAAATATAGTCAAACACCCCATAGTCGCTGAAAAGCTTGGCAACAGCCTTGCCGGTTAGATTGCGATGCTGCTTATAGCTTTCCATACAGAATACAGTAAAGGTCATTTCTTTGCTCATAGTCTTATCTCCTTATACATCAGGGAAGCGAATTGTTCCTGTCTGTTCTTCCTGCTCGAATAGCGAGTAGAGCATCTGTGTGCTATATTGCCACACTTTTGTTTCTTCCTTTTCAAGTGTAGAATAAAGCTTGGATGCGTATAGTTTCTTAATTGCTTCTTCGTGGGATATATTTTGCTTTTCTGCGATCATCGCAACCAGATCTGCGCTGATATAAGGCATCATTGCCGCAAATTGTTCCTGACTCATAATGTGTCTCCTTATCTGATTTCCTTCGCCTCAATGAACTTTAAGTAGGGCAGGGCTTTGTCTGTGTGCAGTGTCCATTGATCCTGCAGCACTTCGGTTTTTAATTTCTTCACAGTGTATTCTGCATCATAAGCGCCTGTTTCAAACAAGCGGATAGACTGATATACATTGTCGTCAGCCACTGGGCCAATGTGCATATCCCTAATGTCATCAGCAGGAACGCCCTTGCGATTGTTTACTACGAATTCTAACCATTTTGCATCAGCAGTATCAAACTTATCTATGGACAGCTCTTTTGTGGCAGCTTCCAGATTAAACTCGTAGATGGACACATACCCAATTGCAGCATTATGCCGCCGCATTTTGATTCTTGCCCAACGCTCTGCTTGCTCGTAGGAGGTAGTTGTATAAAAGCCTACGCCAAAGTCCAAATAGACATCGCCCTTTCTAATTTCCGGCTTATCTACAAGATCAATGCTTCCGTGATATAAGATCATGCTAACCCCTCCATAATTTTTGTAATAGCCTTCTGCTCTTGTCTTAGTACCAAGAGCATTTTTTCATAATGTTTCCGCAGTTCCAATTGCTCTTTGATTCGAGATACGACATCAGGATCTTTTCCAATGTATTCATCGCAGACCTTGCCATCCTTGCGGTACTTCAAATAATAGTATTCCTTCTTGCGACAAATCAGAGAGCCCCTTGGTAGCTCTGCAATTCGCTTTTCATATTCTGCAATCATCTGCTCATTGCGAACAGCCTCATTTTTTACAACTGAATTTATAAGCATCTCTATCACCAGCTACATTTTACCACACACAAGCAAAAATATCAACCATTTTGTGTGATAAAGTTTAACCCATCTTATTTCTGTAGTTATACTTGTCCAACACCTGCTTTTTCCGCTTTGTTGTTACCTCAGTATACCGCTCCGTTGTTGAAACGCTACTGTGTCCAAGAATCTCCTGCACAGACCGCAGATCTGCGCCGTTTGCCAATAAATTTGTTGCAAATGTGTGCCGTAGATAGTGAGGGGTAGATCTAGTATTAATGCCAGCCTCCATTTTAAGTCTGTTGTAAATGTACTCAATGCCGTGAACACCAAGTTGGTTACCATACCGATTAACAAAGACTTTGTCTGTATTTGCAAAGAGCTGCTGCCTGATTTTCAGCCATTGCATTAGATTTGTCCAGGTCTGAGGGCAGGAGATGTATATTAACCGTTGCTTGCGACCTTTGCCGTGAATCAATATCGTTCGCTCCGACGGTATTATATCGATTGTCGATATATTAGAGGCTTCAGCAATTCGTATACCGGTGCTGATCAAAATATCGACTAGCGCTAAGTCTCGCAACGTCTTCCACCTTGCGAAATTGGTTGTCGCGGTTGCGGTCTTACTTGCAGCATGGTTGAGTAGTTTTGTTGTTTCTTTAACTGCTAAGGTTCTGGGCAGTTGCTTCTCTCTCTTAAACTTAAAGCTATGTAGTAGAAAATAATTTTGCGGCATGTAATTATGGGAATAGGCATATTCAAAAAACATTTTTAGCACGACCAGTTTTCTTGTTATGGTACTGTCCTTTAACTGCCTAATCTGCGAAAGCTCCTGAACGTAGTTCAGGATTGTATTCTCATCCAATGGGTTTGGCCTTGCTCTCGCAAAGTCCATCAAGTCTGACCGGTAGGCTAGTATAGTTTTGTCGGATAAGTTCTTTGTAGATTTAATGACACTTAAAAACTCTTCAACTACTAAATTTATCTCTTTCATTTTGCACCTCATATTCTGATAAGATATTGAATATTTTACCAAAATACGATATAATGGTCACGAAAAGAACTTACAATAACTATTTATTATTGTAAGGCGATGTGATTTCTATAATTGGAGGTTTTTTATGAGTAGTTATCAATTTCATGAGAACGAAAATGTGTCTGCATATTTGCAAAATTTGGAACTCATAGACGATGCCTCTAGTAATATTCAATCTGTACAGGTTTATAGACACCCAGACTTAGGAAAAGTGTTAATAATCAATGATGAAATACAACATATCGAAAAGTGGATACCATATTATCACGAATCGATCGTCCACATTCCAATGATGTTTATCAGAAAGCCCAAAAATGTATTAATACTGGGAGGTGGTGATTTGTTTGCCGCCGAAGAGGTATTAAAATATAGGACAATCGACACTGTCATTTTATGCGACCATGATAAGAATGTAATTGAGGTCACAAGAAAGCACTACGAACACGCAAATAAAGTTTTAAATGACAAAAGGTTTCACCTTATAATAGGAGATGCAAGCGAATATATAGATACTTGTGAAACAAAATTTGATTTAATCATAGATGACTGCTTTAATTTAGTTGAAGCTTTCGATGATGACAAAGTGTTCAAACGACTCAAACAGTTGCTAAATAGTAACGGAATTTGTAGCAGCTTAATATATAGACATGTTTTTGATAGTACGACAATGAGAAAGACTTTTGATCGCTTGATAAGTAACAATCATACCGTATTATCCTTAGTTACAGTTCCTGAATACCCTGGTGTTTTACATTTATTAACACTGTGGGGGAACTCCATTTATTTAAGGCAACACTTGAAAAAGACTGTGAATGATATTCATCTACGAGACAAAGAGTTCCCTAAAAAATGCAACCTATTTAACCCCCGATACTGTAACTTCTATTTATATCTACCAAACTACATAAAAGAAATTTTACCAAAAGAGGGATCAAGTTAATGGAGCACCCTTTCCTTGGGACACATATTCTATCTGAAATATATGGTGTATCCGAAGATAAGTTTAAGAACATAACTAAAGTTGTTGCTTGTGTGGAACGTGGTATCGAAAAATCCGGAGCCACACTTGTTAAGACCCATTATTTTAAGTTTGAACCAATAGGTTTTACAATTGTATCAATTCTAAAAGAGTCGCATGTATCTATTCATACATATCCAGAGCAGAAAGCAGCATTTATAGATGTGTTTACATGCGGAAATATTGTTCCAGAGATTATTGTCCAAGAAATAATAGCGTATTTCTCCCCCAAAAGAACCCAGACTCAAACGATCAACCGAGGGATTAGAGATACTGTTTCTTAAATTTAATTTCATCACTAGGCGCTTTTAAATCATCAAAAAAGACTTTGACATTTTCCCACGCTTGGTTTCTCTGAATGTTAGACAGACATATTTGAAGTTCGTCCGGTCTGTCCAAATATCCATATTGCAGCAAATATTGCTCATCGATATCATTAGTAACTGCCCAGGGAGTGCCGAGCAATGAACACACGGTATCCTTATTAATAACTTTGATAGAATTAATATTTATATACGGAAGCTTTGAATAGTCGATATTGCTTATATCTATTCCGGCTTTATTTGCAATCCCTTGTGCAACAAAACCATGTTGCGCGGGGCATAATTCCAAAGTGCCTGTTACTATAGCTCTAGTGCCAAAGAAATCTTTTTCAAAAAAATCAGGTATAGCTTTCTTTATTTGTTTTGTGGATACTACCCCGATAATTCCCTCGCCGATATATCCATACCTATAATAAAGGCCAACCATTGATTCACCGTTGAAACTTCCGATCCGAAGTGTTTCGTCCGCACCAACATAAAATTCCATTGCTTGGTATTCTTGCGCAGTTACTTTTCCCTCGAAGTTATATAAATTTCTCCACAATTTTGCATTTTCAAAAGGATCGCAGGGAAATAGCTGAGTATACGGTGAGATTAAACACTCCATCCGTATTCTATCTCCAATTTCTATAGAGTGATTATGAATACCTCTTTTCCAAAGATCCATTGGGCTTTCAAATGAGTTTTGGGTGTAAAATTTGCTTGACAGTTCCTTAATTGCAAAAGCCCCTATAGCACCGACAATTGTTTGTGCTGTTGCTTCTAGCAACGGCTCCCATAACATACTGCTACCAGTAATAATGTTACTCATAAAAAACCTCCAATTATAGAAATCACATCGCCTTACAATAATAAATAGTTATTGTAAGTTAATTTGCTCACCAAACAAAACCTCCTTCGATACGTTACAAGCACAATCTTGTACTGATCGAAGGAGGTATTTTATTTTTCACAACAGCAATGTATAAAGAATTGATGCGAATTTTTCCGCTCACAAACATGATTATAAACCAATCTAATATATTTTCGTGATTCTGTATTCGCGGTCTAGGGAATGGGGGCTTTTAATTTTGCGGATACCATAAATACTTCCATTGCCCTTGTTTGCGGACATATCATTTGTTACATCCATATCCCACCAGGAGTTGTTATAGTAGACACGGTTCCAAGTGTGCTGAGCAGCAGTTTCGTAAGAGGTTCCGTCAACTACATAGCACGGGATATTCTGACTACGGCAGAGGGCAGCAAACAAGTTTGAGAAATCGTAGCAAACACCTTTATGTGTGCGTAGTGTTTTGCGAATGTCAAAATATTGGATGAAAGCGGAGTAATCATAGTCGTACTCAAAGTTATCAATGATCCAGTTGTAGATTGCATGTGCCTTTTCTTCGTCTGTGTCACAGCCTGCACAAATTTCGTCAGCAAGTTGTTCTGTCTGTGTGTCCCACAGGGTTGCGCCACCATTCGAAAGATAGGGTGCTTCCGGTTTGCGAACGAAATTGTATGCGATGATCCCTGTGACCAAAATGAGTGTTGTTACAGTTAGGACGTAAATTTTCGTCAGCAACTTATCTTTGCAAAGTTGATTTGCAGAGGTAATAAAATACATCAGCTCGGTGACAAGCAAAAGCATTGTCATAACTGAGAGCAATCGACGGCAGCATATGAAATAGATTAGGTTTATAAGAATATCGAGCACTAGGGTGATATATAAGATTGCCCTCATAGCCTGTGAGCGAGTTTCTATCAGCAGAAAGAATGTGGGCAACACCGATACAAGTAGAATGCCGTCAGGGGTTGTGAGAGGACGAGGAAGTCCTTTAGGTACAAACCTAGCAGCAGGTTATATGTAAGTGCGATAGCAGAGAAAATGATTCTTGATTTTGTAGTCTTCATTTCAAATCTCCTTTATGTTAGAAATCCTTTGAAACGAAGAAGTGGTCGTGCAGAGGGGCATTCTGTACGACCACAAACAAAGACTTAATTCAAATCATTTAAGAAAACAACAAACCCGAACGTTTCACCAATTGGTAAAAGGTTCGGGTTTGAATGTTTTGGTACGCCGGAAGGGACTCGAACCCCCAACCCTCGGAACCGGAATCCGATGCTCTATCCATTGAGCCACCGGCGCATCTTGCTTTACAGCTTGGTTATTATAGCAAGGTTTCTATCTTTTGTAAAGAGGGGTTTTGTAAAATAATCTGCGCCTTTTTTCCCGTTATCCGGTAAAAAATGTTGTTTTCCCGGGAAGTGTGTGATATAATCCATTCAAACAGGGTTTTTGCCCGGAATCAGGAGGCTTTTTATGGCCGGATTACAGAATTTCCGCACCGCTTTAGGTGGTTTTAACCGTCAGGATGTGGTGCAGTACATCGAGTATATGAACAACCAGCACAATGCCAAAGTGGAGCAGCTGAACAGCCAGCTGCGTAACGCAGAGGAGGCGCTGGCTCGTGCGCAGAGTAACACCAACGGTGCGCTTTTGGCGCAGCTGGAGGCCGCTCAGGCAAAGTGCGCCCAACTGGAGGAGCAGCTGGCCGCTGCCCAAAAGACCGACGAGGAGCTGGAGGCTTATCGCCGGGCAGAGCGTGCTGAGCGCAAGGCGCAGGATCGTGCTGCTCAGATCTATCAGCAGGCAAATGCCGTGCTGGCAGAGGCTACCGTAAAGGTGGAGACCGTTTCCGGCGATATGGCGCAGATCACAGAGCAGATCGCCGCCCAGCTGGAGAACTCCCGGCAGCAGCTGCAAGAGGCAGTCAACGCCATGTACGCCATCCGTCCGGAGGAGGAATAATGTAATTGGGAAAGCTTTTCGGCTTTCCCAATTTTCGCAAAGAGGCGCTTATGAAAACTTATTTCCCATCCTATTATCACAATTTTCACTGTATCGCCGGGGCATGCCCGGATAGTTGCTGCAAAGAGTGGGCAGTGGATGTCGACCCGGAAGCCGCCGCCTATTACCGCAGTCTGCCCGGGGATCTGGGCGATCGGCTGCGCAGTGTTTTGCAGGACACCGAAAGCGGCACGATCATGACCATTGAAAATGGTCGCTGCCCCATGTGGCGGCAGGACGGTCTGTGCCGTATTCAGGCGCAGCTGGGACACGATGCCCTATGCAAGACCTGCCGGGAATTCCCCCGGCTGACCCATGATTACGGCGATTTCACAGAGTACGGACTGGAGCTTTCCTGCCCGGAGGCTGCGAAATTGATTTTAGCCTGCCATGATTTTCAAATGGCAGAAACCGCCCAACCCGGCGGCGATGCGCCGGAATACGATACCCAAGCGATGGCAACTCTGAAAGCCAGCCGGGAAACTGCGCTGACTTTCCTTGCAAATTCCCCCTATCCCCTGCCGGAAACCTTGTCTATCCTGCTTTTGTACGGTCACAGCGTACAAAACGAGCTGGACGGTGGCGAGCCGGCAATTCTCGACCCGGAACACTGTCTTGCCATTGCAAAAGAGCATGCCGGTCAAGGGGATATGCAGAGCATTTTCGCGTTTTTCTCCAAGTTGGAAATTTTGACTCCCCAATGGAAAGACCGTTTATCGCAGCCGCCCACGGCGATCTGCCGGTCGGCAACCGCAAAAGCGCTGATGGGCTATATGATCAGTCGGTACTGGCTGCAAGCGATTTCCGACTTTGATCTGATCTGCCGGGTGAAGCTGTGTATCACCGCTTGTATGCTGGTAGGCGCACTGGGTGGCGACCCGGTACAGACCGCCCAGCAATTTTCCAAGGAGATCGAAAACGATCCGGACAACATTGAAGCCATTTTGAACGGCGCATACACCGCCCAGGCTTTGACCGACATCAATTTACTGAGCCTGCTGCTGGCATAAAAAACCGCCGAGGATTTTTCCTCGGCGGTTTTCGTTATCCTTTGAATTTCGGCTCGCAGGTGAGATTTACACCCAGACGCTTAAATGTCTGCTCGTCCACCTGGGACAAAATTACAGTGGAGTGCACCTGGCAGCCACGCAGCTTGCCAAGCTGTTCCATTGCCTTTTCCGCAGTGGGGTCTGTCGCTGCGCAGATAGACAGCGCAAGCAGCACCTCATTGGTGTGCAGACGGGGGTTGCGATTACCGAAATGATCCACCTTCAGGTGCTGAATGGGATCGATGACCTCCGGAGAGATCAGGTGCAGGTTATCATCCACACCTGCCAGCTCTTTCAGCGCATTGAGCAGCAGCGCGGCGGATGCGCCCAGCAACGCAGAAGTTTTGCCGGTGACGATCTTGCCGTTGGGCAGTTCCATTGCCGCCGCAGGCTTACCGGTCTGCTCCTCTTTCTCCAAAGCGGGGGCGACCACTCTGCGGTCCTCGACGCTGACGCTGACCTTTTTCATCAAAAGCTCCAGCTTCATGGCTTCGGCGCTGCCGGCCTTACCCTGCTTTTCCTGACACAGAATATCAAAGTACCGACGGATGATCTCCTGACGGGAGGCTTCCACCGCAGCCATATTATCTACGATGCAGCTGCCCACCATGTTGACACCCATATCCGTAGGGGACTTATAGGGACACTGTCCCAAAATTCGCTCGAACATCGCCACCAGAACCGGAAATGCTTCCACATCACGGTTATAATTCACCGTAGTCTGACCGTAGGCTTCCAGATGGAAGGGGTCGATCATATTCACGTCGCTCAAGTCGGCAGTTGCCGCTTCATAAGCCAGGTTCACCGGGTGATTCAACGGAATATTCCATACCGGGAAGGTCTCGAACTTTGCATAGCCGGCCTGAATGCCACGCTTATGCTCATGATACAGCTGGCTCATGCAGGTTGCCAGCTTGCCGCTGCCGGGGCCAGGGGCGGTAACCACCACCAGCTCGCGGGTGGTTTCGATATATTCGTTCTTGCCGTAGCCCTCGTCACTGACGATATGGGCAATATTGGACGGATAGCCCTCAATGTCGTAATGGTGGTAGACCTTCACACCGATGGACTCCAGCCGTGCCTGAAATGCCCGGGTAATGTCCTTATCGTTAAACCGGGTCAGGACAACAGAGCTGACATACAGACCAAAGCCACGGAATACATCGATCAGCCGGATCACATCCCGGTCATAGGTAATACCCAGATCGCCGCGGATCTTATTTTTCTCAATATCGGAGGAGTTGATAGCAATGACCATCTCCACCTTATCTTTCAGCTGCAGCAGCATCCGCAGCTTACTGTCCGGCTGAAAACCGGGCAGAACACGGGATGCGTGGTTATCATCATACAGCTTGCCGCCGAATTCCAGATACAGCTTGCCGCCGAACTGTTCAATACGGTTACGAATATGGGCAGACTGACTCTTGATATATAATTCGTTGTCAAATGCGATCTTGGGCACAAGGCTCACCTCTTTATGTGTATCATACCCTCTATTGTATAAGAAACACGAAAAAATAGCAAGCTTTTTACGAATAAAACTTTCGTTGACAGAAAGCCTGCTTTCATGCTACCATGAATCTACTGAATGTAAGGAGGGAGAATATGGATCCCTATTCCCGCACTTCCCTGCTGCTGGGCGCAGAGGGCATGGAAAAATTAAAAAATGCCAAAGTCGCTGTTTTTGGATTGGGCGGTGTTGGCGGTTATGTGGTTGAGGCGCTGGCACGGTGCGGCATTGGCAGCCTGGAACTGATTGACCACGACAGCATCAGCATCACCAACATCAACCGGCAGATCCTTGCCACACGCTCCACCATCGGCAAAAGCAAAGCACAAGCTGCCCGGGACAGAGTACTGGACATCGACCCGGATATTCAAGTCACCGCAAACGTCTCTTTCTTTGGCCCGGACACCGCCGCTGACTTTGATTTTTCCGGCTACAGTTACGTAGTGGATGCCATTGACACCGTCACCGGCAAGCTGGCGCTGGTCACTGCCGCCCAAGCGGCGGGTGTTCCTATCATCAGCTGTATGGGTACAGGCAACAAGCTGGATGCTACCAAATTTCAGATCGCAGATATCACAAAGACCTCCGTGTGCCCCTTGGCTCGTATTATGCGCAAGGAGTGCGCCAAACGAGGCATTCGGCATCTGAAAGTTCTGTTCTCCACCGAGGATCCCATTGCCACAGACCCGGCATCGGTTTCTGACGAGGAGTTGCCGGAAGGTCGCCGCGCGCTGCCGGGCAGCGTATCTTTCGTTCCCTCAGTCGCCGGTCTGCTGATCGCCGGTGAAGTAATCAAAGATCTGACCAGATAAACAGCGCCGCTGCAGGTGCGATCTGCAGCGGCGTTTCTTATTTAGTTGCCGTAGTAGGCATTCAGGTACATCTGCTTGATTTCTTCCATCAGGGGGTAACGGGGGTTTGCGCCGGTACACTGATCGTCGAATGCCTGCTCTACCATTTCGTCCAATCTGTCCAGGAAGTCCTTTTCGTCTACACCGTACTCACGAATCGTAGCCTTGATACCAACTTCCTTTTTCAGCTGCTCGATAGCATTGATCAGGTTCTCCAGTTTCTCGCTGTTGGTCTTGCCGCCCAAGCCCAGGTAGTCCGCAACCTCTGCGTAACGCTCCAGAGTGTGAGGGTGGTCATACTGGGAGAACGTACCCATCTTTGCCGGCACTTCCGCTGCGTTGAATCGCAGCACCTCGGAGATCAGCAGCGCGTTGGCAACACCGTGGGGCAAGTGGTGGAATGCGCCCAGCTTATGCGCCATAGAGTGGCACACACCCAAAAATGCATTGGCAAATGCCATACCTGCCATGGTGGCAGCGTTTGCCATATTCTCTCTTGCGCGAGGCTCGTTGGGGCCGTTGTCATAGCATTTCTTCAGATTCTGGAACACCAACTTCAGGCTGCGCAGCGCCAGACCGTCAGTGTAGTCGGTTGCCAGCATGGATGCATACGCTTCCAGCGCATGGGTGACTGCATCGATACCGGAGGCAGCGGTCAGACCCTTGGGTGCGTCCATCATCATGTCTGCGTCCACGATAGCCATCTTGGGCATCAGTTCGTAGTCTGCCAAGGGATACTTCACACCGGTCTTTTCATCGGTAATGACCGCAAAGGGTGTGACCTCAGAGCCGGTACCGGCAGAGGTGGGGATCGCCACGAAGTATGCTTTCTCTCCCATTTTGGGGAAGCCGTAAACACGCTTACGGATATCTACGAAACGCATAGCCATATCCTGGAAGTCGGCATCGGGATGCTCATACAGCACCCACATGATCTTGCCGGCATCCATAGCGCTGCCGCCGCCGATGGCGATGATCAGATCCGGCTGGAATGCACGCATAGCCTCTGCGCCTTCCCGGGCGCAAGCCAGTGTGGGATCGGGAGCAACATTATAAAATGCGGTATGGGTAATGCCCATAGCATCCAGTTTTTCCTCGATGGGCTTGGTGTAACCGTTCTGATACAAGAATGTATCGGTAACGATAAATGCCTTTTTCTTGCCCTCCAGCTCCTCCAGAGCCACCGGCAAGCTACCCTTTTTGAAATACACCTTTTCAGGCGCACGGAACCACAGCATATTCTCCCTCCGTCGTGCAACTGTTTTTACATTCAGCAGGTGACGTACACCCACGTTTTCAGACACCGAGTTACCGCCCCAGCTGCCGCAACCCAAGGTCAGAGAGGGGGTCAGCCGGAAGTTATACAGATCGCCAATGCCACCTTGTGCGGAGGGGGTGTTGACCAGAATACGGCAAGCCTTCATCCGCTTGGAGAAAGCATCCAGCTTTTCGGTAGCGGTACGGGTGCTGAGGTAGACCGCTGCGGTATGACCGTAACCGCCGTCCTCCAGCAGCTTCTGCGCCTTGTCCATAGCTTCATTGAAGTTCTTTGCACGATACATTGCCAACACGGGAGACAGCTTTTCATGGGCAAAGGGCTCGGAAAGTTCCACGGAATCCACCTCACCGATCAGGATCTTGGTATGCTCGGGAACGGTGATACCTGCGATCTGGGCAATGGTTTCTGCGCTCTGACCTACGATCTTGGCATTCAGTGCGCCGTTGATCAGCAGCACTGCACGGAGCTTATCCTTCTCTTCCTCGTTGAGCAGGTAACAACCACGCTCAGCAAATTCCTTGCGAACTGCATCATACACCTTATCCAATACGATCACGGACTGCTCGGATGCGCAGATCATACCGTTATCGAAAGTCTTGGAGTGAATGACAGAGGAGACTGCCATCAGAACGTCTGCGGTATCGTCAATAATTGCCGGTACGTTACCTGCGCCGACACCCAGCGCCGGCTTGCCGGAAGAGTAAGCGGAACGCACCATGCCGGGGCCGCCGGTAGCCAGCGTCAGATCTGCCTCATGCATGATTTGCGCTGTCAGTTCCAGAGAAGGCTCGTCGATCCAGCCGATAATATCCTCAGGTGCGCCGGCAGCCACAGCTGCCTCCAAAACAACCTTGGCGGCGGCAATGGTGCTTTCCTTGGCTCTGGGGTGGGGGCTGATGATAATACCGTTACGGGTCTTCAGACAGATCAAAGTCTTAAAGATCGCAGTGGAAGTGGGGTTAGTGGTAGGAATGACCGCTGCCACCACACCAATGGGCTCTGCCACCTTCTTGATACCGAAAGAGGTATCCTCCTCCAGCACACCGCAGGTCTTTTCGTGCTTATATGCATTATAGATGTATTCCGATGCAAAATGGTTCTTAATGACCTTGTCCTCTACCACGCCCATGCCGGTCTCGGACACTGCCAGCTTTGCAAGGGGGATACGTGCCTTGTTGGCGGCTGTGGCAGCAGCCAAAAAGATCTTATCCACCTGCTCCTGGGTATAGTGCGCAAACTTCTCCTGGGCAGCACGGCAACGCGCCAGCGCTTGGGTCAGTTCCTCCGCATTTGTCACCTTTGCATACTGTTTCTTCATAAAGATCACCTTATTTCAAACATATTGCGGCACATTCGTTTTTGTTGTATCGATTGCCGTCTATCGATAATATAACATCGATTATATGGTTTGTCAATCATTTTACTGTTATAAATCACTGCATTTTTTCCTGCAGTTTTGTGTAAAACGCACAAAAAACAAATGCGGGATTTTATGCGGACATTTTTTATGATTGCTTTTATTGGCTTGTTTTAAAAATTTCAATATGTTATAGTATAGTCATCTGCACTAAGGAGGTTACATATATGGAATTTAGTGTCAATCATCCCCTGCTGTTTGTAATGGCAGGCATTTTGGTTGCCGTTGTGCTTGCCCAGTCGGTTTTCTTTCTGATAAAAGCACTGCGGCGCAGCAAGGAGCTGGGCATGGATCAGGCAAAGATCCGCAAGACCATGCTCACTGCCGGTATTTTTACCATTGCCCCGGCAGTTGCTATTGTAATCAGCGTGATGGTGCTGAGCAAAACTTTAGGTCTTCCCCTGCCCTGGCTGCGGTTGAGTGTGGTGGGCTCTATGAGCTATGAGACCGTGGCCGCCACCAACGCCCTGACTGCTATGGGTCAGACCCTTGGCTCCGGCAATCTGACTGCGCAGCAGTTTGTCAATGTGCTCATCGTCATGACCCTTTCCATTATGCTGGGCATCTGGCTGGTGCCGGTGATCGGCAAAAAGCTGCAGACCGGTATGAAGTCCCTGGCGAACCGGGATGCCAAGTGGGCAGACATTTTCTCCAATGCGCTGTTCATCGGCATGATCGCCGCATTCCTTGGCTTTGTTTTCTGCGACATCTCCCGTCTGTGGACCGCGGAAAACGGCATCGTCACCGTGGTAAAAGACGATGTGATCACCCAGTACACCGCCACCTCCGGTCTGATCCCCGTTTGCGTTATGGGCGCCTCCGCTTTGACCATGGTGGTCTGCGGTCTTTTGATGAAGCTGCCGAAAATGAAGTGGCTCAGCGAATATGCGTTGCCCATCAGTCTGGTGGTAGGTATGGCTGCTGCCATTCCCGTCACCGGTTGGCTGGGTTAAGGAGGTGTCGTTTATGAAAAAGAATATGTCTTACATCGACAGTGTCCATCGTGACGGCACAATTTGGAATCTCAGCGTTATGGTTCTGCTGCTGGCATTCCCCGTAGCTGTATGTATTGTTTTTAACACCCTGCCCGACTGGGGCAGCCTGCTGCTGGGTCTGATTGCCACTGCGCCTATGTACTGGGCGGTGGGCGCTATCGAGACCGTCACCTTTGTGCCTATGCTGGGCGCCGGCGGCTCATACTTAGGCTTTGTCACCGGTAATATTTCCAACCTCAAGCTGCCCTGCGCTCTGAATGCTATGGAGCAGAACGGTGTCAGCGCCAACTCCGAGGAGGGCGAAGTGGTTTCCACCATCGCCATCGCTGTTTCCAGCATCGTCACCACGATCATTATCATTATCGGCGTGGTGCTGATCGTACCTCTGACCCCCATTCTGCAAGCCCCCGTTCTGCAGCCGGCATTCGACCAGATCCTCCCTGCTCTGTTCGGCGGTTTGGGTGTGGCATTTGTTTCCAAGAACTGGAAAATTGCCATTGCGCCGATCCTGCTGATGCTGGTGCTGTTTATTTGCGTACCGGCGCTGAATGCAGGCACGGTTGGTATTATGGTGCCGGTGTCTGCGCTGTTTACCATTGGTGTTTCCCGTATTCTGTATAAGCGAGGTGCTCTGTAATGCTATATGCACTGATCGCTATTGCTCTCTTTCTGGCAGTACTTCTGATACGCACCCTTCTCTTTACCCCCAAAGCGCAACCGGCGCTTTCTGAGGAATCTGTCCAGGTGGACGCTGACGCTGCCACTGCTGCGCTGCAGCAGCTGGTGCGGTGCAAGACCATCTCCAACAACGATCCGGCTTTGGAGGATGATGCCGAATTTCAAAAGCTCATTGATCTGCTGCCGGGTCTGTACCCCAATGTTTTTGCAGTTTGTACGTTCCAGCAGCTGCCTGACCGGGGTCTGTTATTCCGCTGGCCGGGCAAGTCCCAAGCTGCGCCCAGCGTGATGATGGCGCACTACGATGTGGTGCCGGTCAACGAGGAAAGCTGGGATAAGCCGCCTTTTGACGGCATTATTGAGGACGGTGTGCTGTGGGGACGTGGTACACTGGATACCAAGGTAACCTTTAACGGCGTGCTGTCCGCTGCCAACACCCTGATTGCCCAAGGCTTCCAGCCGGAAAACGATATTTACTTCGCTTTCTCCGGCGGCGAGGAGGTCAACGGCAAGGGCGCTGTGAATATCGTAGACTACTTTGTGGAAAAGGGCATCGAGCCTGCACTGGTGGTAGACGAGGGCGGCGCTGTGGTGGAAAATGTGTTCCCCGGTGTGAAAGCGCCCTGCGGTCTGATCGGTATTGCGGAAAAGGGCATGATGAATGTATGCTACACCACTCGTTCCGGTGGCGGTCATGCGTCTGCGCCCCCTATCAAAACACCTTTGACCACCTTGGCAAAGGCATGCCGGAACATTCTGAAAAAGCCTTTCAAAATGCACATCACCAAGCCGGCGGCAGAAATGTTCGACACACTGGGTCGCCACTCCACATTTGGACTGAAAGTGGTATTTGCCAACTTGTGGCTGTTTAAGCCGGTGCTGGATCTGATCTGCCGCATGAGCGGCGGTGAGCTGAACGCATTGGTGCGAACCACCACCGCATTTACCATGGCGCAGGGCAGTAACGCACGAAATGTGATCCCGGCAGAGGCAAAGCTCATCTCCAATATGCGGCTCAACCCTGCTGATACCGTGGAATCCGCCACTGAATATCTGAAAAAAGTGGTGGACGACGAATCTGTGGAGGTCACCGTACTGGAGAGCTTCCAGCCCAGCCGCATTTCCCGCACAGACTGCGAAAGCTGGGACAAAGTCGCCGCCGCCGTAGCGGAAACATGGCGAGGCTGTATCGTATCTCCCTACCTGATGGTACAATGCTCCGACTCCCGTCACTATGGCAGGATCAGCGACCGGGTCTACCGGTTCTCCGCCATGGATATGACCGCCGAGGAGCGCAAAACCATTCACGGCAACAACGAGCGTATTCGTCTGGAATCCATCGCCCGGGCTGTGGAATTCTATATACGACTGATGAAAAAGTGCTAAGCCATATCCCCCGTTGGTACACCCAACGGGGGTATTTTCTTGCCTAGTTGCATTTATGCGCAGGGTTTGGTATAATGGACAAAATATACCTTTGCGGAGGTTCGTTATGGATATTATTATTGCCGGCGGCGGTAAGGTTGGTATTACCCTCGCCCGTCAGCTCATATCCGAAGGTCATGACATCTCTCTGATCGACAGCAATCCCCATGTGCTGGAGGAAGCCATGGAGCAGCTCGATGCCATCACCATTTGCGGCAACTGCGCTTCCAAGGCAGTCCTGCTGCAGGCAGGTGTGAAAAAAGCAGATCTGGTGATCGCCGCTACCAGCGCAGATGAAGTAAATCTTCTGTGTTGTATGACCGCCCACGGCATCAACAGTAAAATACACACCATCGGTCGTGTCCGCACCCCGGAATATGCCGAGCAGGTCATGACCATGCCGGAGGTTTTCCCTCTGTCTTTGACAGTCAATCCGGAAAAGCAGGCTGCCATCGAAATCGAGCGGCTTCTGAAATATCCAGGTTTCCTGCGCCGTGATACCTTTGCCAAGGGTCGAGTTGAGATCGTGGAACTGCGTATCGACGAAAACAGCAAGCTGTGTAATGTAGCGCTGCGGGATCTGAGCAGCATCGTTAAGTGCAAGGTGCTGGTTTGCGCCGTTTTGCGGCAAGGCAATGCCGTTGCCCCCAGCGGTAATTTCGTACTGCAGCGTGGCGACCGTATCTTTGTTACTGCCCCCACCTCCACCCTGACTGTGCTACTGAAAAACTTGGGTATTATCACCCGCCGTGTCCGCAATGTGCTGATTTGCGGCGGTGGCCGCGTCAGCTACTATCTTGCCGGTCTTTTGGAAAAAGACGGTATTTCCGTGCAGCTCATCGACCGCAGTCGGGAGCGCTGTGAATTATTAGCCGGTCTTTTGCCCCAGACCTCTGTGATCTGCGGCGACTGCAGCAACCAAACCCTTTTGGACAACCAAGGCATTGGACAGGTGGATGCGCTGGCCAGCCTGACCGGTGTGGATGAGACCAATATGGTTATCTCCTTGTACGGCAACAGCCGGAATGTTCCGCAGATCATCACTAAACTCAGCCGGGGCGAGAGCATTATTGCAAACTCTCTGGAACTGGGCAGTGTAATCTGTCCCAAGGAGCTTTGCAGTAATGCGATCGTCCGGTATGTGCGAGCCATGCAAAACCAGACCGGCGCAGCCATCAGCGTGCATACCATCGCTGACGGTCAGGTGGAGGCTGTGGAATTCACCGTGGACGATGCCACCCGCAACCGGGATATTCCCCTGAAGCAACTGAAACTGAAAACCAACGTTCTGATCGCAAGCATCACCCACGGCACGACTACCCAGATCCCTGACGGCGACAGCATGTTCACCGTTGGCGACACAGTGGTTGTTGTCACCAGTGGCCGTGGTTTCCTGAAAAATATCAACGACATTTTTGCATAAACGTTTGAACGGAGTAAGCTATGAATTACAAAATGATGGGACGCTTCATCGGGCAGATCATCACACTGGAAGCTGTGTTTATGCTTCCTGCGCTGCTGATCAGCGCAGGAATGGGTGAAACAGATGCCGTAAGGGGCTTTCTGTATGCCTTGGTCATTATGCTGGCAGCCAGTGGTCTTTTGCTGCTGACCTGCCGCAAAGCCGGCAGTCTGTTCGGCGCCCGGGAAGGTCTGGTATGTGTTGGACTGGCTTGGGTATTCCTCAGTTTTACCGGCTGTCTGCCTTTCTACTTTTCCGGACAGATCCCCCGGTTTATCGACGCATTTTTCGAGACCGTGTCCGGCTTTACCACCACCGGCTCCTCGATTTTGAGCAATGTGGAGGCTATGAGCAAGGGCCTGCTGTATTGGCGCAGCTTTACCCACTGGGTAGGCGGCATGGGCGTGCTGGTATTTCTGCTGGCAGTCGCCCCGGGCGGTGCCGGTGACAAAGGCTTTACCCTGCATCTTTTACGAGCAGAAAGCCCCGGGCCGGACGTTGGCAAGCTTGTGCCGAAAATGCGGCAGACTGCCCTGATCCTGTATCTGATTTATATTGCCTTAACCGTGCTGAACGTAGTGTTCCTGCTGCTGGGCGGCATGTCTTTGTTTGAGGCTGTCTGTACCGCCTTTGGCACTGCCGGCACCGGCGGCTTTGGTATCCGTAACGATTCCATGGCATCCTACAGTCCTTATATCCAAAATGTCTGTACCGTGTTCATGTTCCTGTTTGGCATCAACTTCAGCTGCTATTATCTGCTGCTGTTGGGTCAGCTGCGGAGCATATTCAAGGACGAGGAACTGCGGCTGTATATCGGTGTGTTCCTTTTGACAGTCGGTCTGATCGTGTGGAATGTGCGGCATTTGTACAGCTCTCTGGGCGAGACCATCCGCCATGCGGCATTTCAGGTCAGCTCCATTATCACAACCACCGGCTTTGCCACCACGGATTTTGATTTGTGGCCCAGCTTCTCCAAAGGACTTCTGCTGATGCTCATGGTCATCGGCGCCTGCGCCGGCTCTACCGGCGGCGGTTTGAAATGCGCCCGGGTGCTGCTGCTGTTCAAAAACCTGCGGCGAAATATCCGGCAAGTCCTGAACCCCAAAAAGGTGCAGGTGGTGCGTAACAACAACAAAGTGGTAGACGAGCGAGTGCTGACCAACACAAACGCCTACCTTGCCGCTTATGTGATCGTGGTCATCGTCAGCTTTTTGCTGGTAAGTTTGGACGGTTTTTCCGTCAGCACCAATCTGTCAGCGGTACTGGCATGCTTTAATAACATCGGCCCCGGTCTGGAAGCGGTTGGCCCTACCTGCAACTTCAGCGCCTACAGCGACTTTTCCAAGCTGGTGCTGATCATGGACATGCTTGCCGGACGTTTGGAGATATTCCCCATTTTGGTGCTATTTTCCCGTGGCACTTGGTCAAGAAGATAAACTTCGGGCAGCGTTTCCCAACGCTGCCCGTTCTTTTTTGTGGAGCGGGATTGCATTTTTTTGTTGCTATTAAAGTGAAATTGGTGTAAAATTACAGTATGTTTGTAAAATAAAGGAGAATCCCTATGCGTATCGTAATCAAGGTGGGTACTTCCACGCTGGCCCATGCCAATGGACGGCTGAATATCCGCCGGGTGGAGCTGCTTTGCAAGGTGCTCAGTGATATGAAAAATACAGGCTGCGAGATCGTGCTGGTCTCCTCCGGTGCCATTGGTATGGGTGTGGGCAAACTGGGTCTGCCCGGCCGTCCCGAGGATATGCCCGGTAAGCAGGCTGCTGCTGCGATCGGTCAGTGCGAGCTGATGTATACATACGATAAGCTGTTTGCAGAATATAACCATACTGTGGCGCAGATCCTGCTCACAGCAGATGATATTGCAGACAAACGCCGCAGCAGCTATGTCCATGATACGCTGGAACGGCTGCTGAGCTGGGGTGTGCTGCCCATCGTGAACGAAAATGATGCAGTGGCTATCGACGAAATCGGTATCCACACCACCATCGGCGAGAATGACAGTCTGTCGGCTGTGGTGGCAAAACTGGTAGGCGCTGATCTTTTGGTGCTGCTGTCGGATATTGACGGTCTGTATACTGCAGACCCCCGGAAAGACCCGGCTGCCACACTGATTCCCGAAGTGCAGCAGATCACCCCGGAAATTCTGGCATTGGCTGGCGCTGCCGGTACATCTCTGGGTTCCGGCGGTATGGCCACCAAGCTAAAAGCCGCACAGATCGCCACCGATGCCGGCATCGACATGGTAATCGCCAACGGCGAAAGTCCGGAAAATATGTATGCTCTTTTGGAGGGTAAAAATATCGGCACCCGGTTTATGGGAAGGAGCGTCTGATATGACCACGCAGGAGATTCTGGTTGCAGCAAAAAGCACCGCCCCTTGTTTGGCGGCGGTGGATACCGAACGAAAAAACCGGGCGCTGCTGGCAATGGCAGATGCCCTGGAAGCGCAGAGCGACGCCATTCTGGCTGCCAACAGTCAGGATATGGCAGCCGCCACCCATTTAAGCCAATCCATGCTGGATCGGCTGGCGCTGACACAAGCGCGTATCCACGATATGGCAGAGGGCATCCGTCAGGTGGTGAACCTGCCCGACCCGGTAGGCAAAGTCCGCGCCCGGGTGGAACGTCCCAACGGCATTGTCATTGACCGTGTAGGTGTTGCCGTGGGTGTGGTGGCGATCATCTATGAGAGCCGCCCCAATGTTACCTCTGACGCTGCAGCGCTGGCAATCAAAGCCGGCTCTGCCTGCGTTCTGCGCAGCGGCAAGGACGCTTTCCTTTCCGCCAACGCCATCGTAAATGCCATGCAGTCCGGCCTTGCCGCCGTAGGTCTGCCCACCCAGCTGGTACAGCTGGTGCAGGACACCACCCGGCAAAGCGTGACCGATCTGATGGAAGCCGTGGGCTATGTGGATCTGCTGATCCCCCGTGGCGGCGCAGGTCTGATCAAAGCCTGCACAGAGGGCGCAAAAGTGCCTTGTATTCAGACCGGCACCGGTATCTGCCACGTATATGTGGACAAAGATGCCGACCTCGACATGGCGCTTAACATTATTGAAAACGCAAAAACCAGCCGTCCCTCTGTTTGCAACGCAGCAGAGTGCTTACTGGTACATCAAGATGTGGCAGAAGCCTTTTTGCCTATGGTGCAAAAGCGACTGGTGACTGACCGGACAGAAAACCCCGTGGAACTGCGGCTGGATTCGGCTGCCGCCAAGATCATTACCGGCACACCTGCCACTGCGCAGGACTTTGACACGGAGCATCTGGACTACATTCTGTCCGTAGGTGTGGTGGAAAACGCAGAGCAGGCCATTGGACATATCGCCATGCACTCCACCGGTCACAGTGAATGTATCGTCACCGCCAACCAGGATGTGGCAAAGCGATTCACGCAAGTGGTGGACAGCGCTGCGGTGTACGTGAACTGCTCTACTCGTTTCACCGACGGCGGCGAATTCGGTTTGGGTTGTGAGATCGGCATTTCCACCCAAAAGCTCCATGCCCGTGGCCCTATGGGTCTGGACGAGATCTGCACCTATAAGTATGTGATCCACGGTAACGGACAGATTCGATAACAAAGAGGTGTTTCTATGAAAATCGGTTTTATCGGCGCCGGCAACATGGGCGGCGCATTGGCACGGGCAGCGGCAAAAGCTGTTGACCCTAAAGATATCTATTTGGCTGACAATATGGCGCAAAAGGCGCAGGCGCTGGCAGACGAATTAGGCTGCAACACCTGCACCACCGAGCAGGCGGCCCAAACTTGCGACTTTATTTTCCTGGGTGTCAAGCCGCAAGTCATGAGCATTATGCTTTCCCAGATCGCACCGGTACTTTCCGCCCGGAAGGACAGCTTTACACTGGTTTCTATGGCAGCCGGTGTCTGCATGGCAGATATCCGTCGCATGGCAGGCGGCGACTACCCGGTGATCCGCATTATGCCCAACATCCCCGTCAGCGTGGGTGGCGGCATGATTTTATTCGACACCACTGAAAATGTCACTGAGGAAACCAAGCAGGCATTTTTGAATGTTATGGCGCATGCGGGTGTTTTGGATCAGCTGGCTGAAAAGCTGATCGACGCAGGCAGTGCGCTGTCTGGCTGCGGTCCTGCTTTTGTTGCGCTGTTTGCTGAGGCGCTGGCTGACGGCGCTGTGTCCTGCGGTCTTTCACGGACGCAAGCAATGACCTATGCCGCCCAAACCCTGAAAGGCACTGCCGATATGCTGCTGCAGACCGGTATGCACCCCGGGGAGCTGAAAGATGCGGTTTGCTCCCCCGGCGGTTCTACCATTGCCGGTGTGAACGCTCTGGAACAGAACGGTCTGCGTGCCGCAACCGCAGAAGCGGTTGTCAGCGCTTACCACAGAACGCTGGAATTGGGGAAATAACCAAAAATTTCATCGCTGTTTTCCTAAAAAATTACGCAAAATAAGAAAAATTTTGTTTTACATCCACCGAGTTTTATATTATAATAGGCGAGGAAAAAGGCAAGCGACCATGTCGCAATCTATATGCCAAAATAGGAGTGTTGTTTATGAGCCGGATCTTAGGTACTGTTTCTATGGGTCTGCGTGCTCCCATTATTCGTGAGGGCGAGGACTTGGCGCAGATCGTTGTGGACTGTGTCAAACAAGCAACAGATAACGGTGATTTCACTGTCCGTGACCGGGACGTTGTTTGCGTCACCGAATCCATCGTAGCCCGTGTGCAAGGCAACTATGTCAATGTCGATCATATTGCACAGGATGTTCGCAACAAATTGGGCGGCGAGACCGTGGGTGTTATCTTCCCCATTCTCAGCCGTAACCGTTTCTCCATCTGCCTGCGCGGTATTGCCAAGGGCTGCAAAAAGGTCGTTATGATGCTCAGCTACCCCGGCGACGAGGTGGGTAACAATCTGGTCAGCCCCGAGAAGGTGGACGAGTCCGATGTGAACCCCTACTCCGATGTGCTGGACATCAAGAAATACCGTGAGGTGTTCGGTTATGAGAAGCACCCTTTCACCGGTATGGACTATGTGCAGTACTACGAGGAGCTGATCCGTGACTGTGGCGCAGAGGTGGAGTTTGTATTTGCAAACGATCCCCGTGTGATCCTGAATTACACCAAGAACGTTCTGCACTGTGACATCCATTCCCGCAAGCGCACCAGCCGTCTGCTGAAGGAAGCCGGCGGCGAGAAGGTTTTCGGCATGGACGAGATCATGACCGCACCTATCAATGGCAGCGGCTATAATGCAAAGTACGGTCTGCTGGGTTCTAACAAGTCTACCGAGGATATGATCAAGCTGTTCCCCAGAGAGTGTCAGGATCTGGTTGAGGACATTCAAGGCAGACTGCTGAAGCTGTATAATAAGCACGTTGAAGTCATGGTCTACGGCGACGGTGCTTTCAAAGATCCCGTTGGCAAGATCTGGGAGCTGGCTGACCCGGTGGTCTCCCCTGCTTACACCGCAGGTCTGGAGGGCACTCCCAACGAGCTGAAGCTGAAGTATCTGGCAGATAACGATTTTGCAAATCTGTCCGGCAAGGAACTGCAGGATGCAATAAAAAACAAGATCTCCGAGAAGGACGGTTCCAGCCTGGTTGGCAACATGGCTGCTCAGGGTACTACCCCCCGCCGCCTGACTGACCTGATCGGTTCTCTGTGCGATCTGACTTCCGGCTCCGGCGATAAGGGCACACCTTTCGTCTATATCCAGGGTTACTTCGATAACTATACTGCAGAATAAAACATAAAAAAGGTGCGTTGCTAAGCAACGCACCTTTTTGTGTTTTACGCATACAAAAAAGATGTCAGCAGATACAGCGCCGCCAAATGCGCCGGATAGTAAATGTAGAACAGATATTTCATCCGCAGCTTACCACGCTGCCCATTGTACAGTGCCAGCAGCGGCAAGGTCAGCAAAGAGAACATCTGAACACTGCCGATCTCATAGGAAACCAGCAGCAGTACCGCTGCCGCCATACCCAGCTTGCCCCACTTTGTCTTGCAAAAATATAGCAGCACCGGCAGCAGAACACCCCAAAAGCCATAATCGATTTTATAATCCGTCCCCGGCAGCAATTCCGGTAAGATCCGGGCAAGGAAAAATACTGCCGCCATTGCGCCCGCCGCCGCCAGCCACGCTGCCGGCGTTCTTTTTTTCGCAGCGTTTCTTAATATGGCGATCAGCGCCACCGCCAAACTGAATGTAACCAAAACGCACTGGCAAAGGGATCCGGTGGTCAGATAACCCACCACCTGACACGCCACTGCGCAGCCGGCCATCAGACCGAAGTAGCGGTACATATTCTTGGTGTACCGGCAGCCCTCTGCGATCATGTACGCAAATATGGGAAATGCCAATCTGCCAATGATACGCAAAATCACATATTGCGGCAGGAATATAAGGCCAATATGGTCTATGGTCATAGCCGCCAAGCCAATTATTTTCAATTGATTGCCGGTCAGTCCGATCTTTTTCATACAGCAACCCGCTCCTTTTCCATAATTGTACAAATAACTGCCGCTTTCGTCAATCTACTTTGTCTGTCGAAAAAAGAAATAACTTGTATTTTTGACACTTTCCATGTAAAATAGTATGGTCTGTAATTATAACTATCAGAAGGATCGATCTGGATATGGATATGATTTCCGGTATGGACCTACAAAAACAGAGCAACCGCTCTGTCATAGCTCAGATCAACCGCTTTATGGCAACGCCCCAGTATGTTGCGCTGGCGGCGGCGCTGACTTTGGTGTGTAATGTATTTTCACTGGAACTGCCGGTGTACACGGTGATCGCAGCCATCTTTGTGTATGTTTCCTTATTTGGCAATGATCTGCTGCCCATCGCTCCGTTTTTTGCCTTTGGCTATATCAGCGTGTCCGGCAGTAACAATCCGGGCCAGTTTCAGGATTCTGTTTTTTCTGCACAAAACGGCGGCATCTATATTGGCTGTCTGGGCGCATTGATGGCGCTGGCTATCCTATACCGTGTGATTCATGACCGAAAGGTCTTTTTCAGCAAACGCTGCGCACTGCTGCCGGGATTGCTGGCGCTGGGTGGCGCTTATCTGCTCAGCGGACTAGGCAGCGCAGCTTACCCCGCTGCACTGGGCAAGAATCTGCTGTTCGCAGGTCTGCAATGCTGCGCTGTGATCCTCCCCTACTGGCTGCTTTCCTGCAGTGTGGAATGGAATAAGGCGCGCCGGGACTATCTGGCATGGATTGGTTTCTCCGCCGGCGGCATCTTGCTGTGTCAGATTCTGAACATTTATCTTAGCAACGGTGTTATCGTGGACGGTGTAATCCATCGCCCCCACATTTACACCGGTTGGGGCATGTACAACAATCTGGGCGGCATGCTGGCAATGATGATTCCCTTTGCTTTCTACCTTGCCGCCAAATACCATAAAGGCTGGATTGGCACTGTCATCGGCTCTGCATTCCTGATTGGTGTTCTGATGACCTGCTCCAGAAGCTCCATTCTCACCGGCACTTGCGCTTATATAGCCGGCATCTTGCTGATGCTCCATTACGCACGGAACCGCCGGCATAATTTTATTGCGCTGGTAACTACCATCTGCGTGGTGGTGGCGGTTTTGGTTCTGTTCTATAAACCGCTGCTGCGGTTGTTCAGCGACCTGCTGCAAATGGGCATGGACCCCTCCTCCCGGGACATGATTTACGAGGAAGGTCTTAAGCTGTTTGCCCAAGCGCCGGTGTTCGGCAATTCTTTCTTTTCCCCCGGTTTCACTCCCTGGGACTGGTCCGAGGTGGAATCCTTCTCCGGCTTCTTCCCGCCTCGCTGGCACAACACCATTGTGCAACTATTGGCAAGCTGTGGCAGCGCAGGCATCGCTGCATATCTGTTCCACCGCTTCCAGACCGTACACCTTTTCTTTAAAAAGCCCTGCAAGGAAACTATGTTTATCGCCTGCAGTATCTGCGCGCTGCTGATTTGCAGCCTGTTCGATTGTCACCTCTTTAACATTGGCCCGGCACTGTTTTATTCTGCCGCCCTTGCCTTTGTAGAAAACTGCTTTAACCATTACGATTTCGTTGCTCGCCCTAATCCTTTGAAAAAAATCTGATTGGAGCTTGTATGAACTATTTATCTTTTACGTTTGCCTTTTTTGTGCTGATATTGCTTCTAGCATATTATATTCTGCCCAAAAAGGCACGGCCTTACGTTCTGCTGTGCGGCAGCTTGTTTTTCTACTGCTGCTTCAGTCTGAAGTATCTGCCCTTTCTGCTGTTTACGGCAGTCAGCAGTTTCTTCTGCGCCAAAGCGCTGGGAATTGTCCGCCGGAAAAAGCTGCTGATTTTCGGCTGCGTTGCCGCTAATTTTGCGGTTTGGTTTGTAGTAAAAGATCTGCAGTGGGCATTCCATCTCGCTGACCGGGCTCTTTCTGTAATCGGCATCGATTTTTCCATGCCACTGCTGAACATCCTTGTGCCGGTAGGTATCTCCTACTACACATTGCAGGCGCTGGGTTATGTGTTTGATGTTTACCGTGGCACCACCACCGCAGAAAAGAACTTTTTTAAATACCTGCTGTTTCTGTCCTACTTCCCTGCCATTGTGCAGGGTCCTATCTCCCGGTACAACCGGCTGATGCCGGAGCTTGCCAACACCAAGCCTTTCTGCTTTGACAGCGTCCGGGGCAGCCTTGTGCTGGTGCTGTGGGGTGTGGTCAAGAAAATGGTGATTGCAGACCGGCTTGGCATCTTTGTGGATAATGTTTTTGACGATTTTTGGGAGCTGCAAGGCATTATTTTGTACTTAGGCGCGGTTGGCTACGCTTTCCAGCTGTATTTTGACTTCTCCGGCTGTGTTGATATTTGCCGGGGTGTCAGCGGTATGTTCGGCATTGACCTTGCAAACAACTTTGACCGCCCCTACCTGGCCCGTTCCGTCAAGGACTTCTGGGGCAGATGGCACATTTCCCTGAGCAGCTGGCTGAAAGATTATGTGTACATCCCGCTGGGCGGTAACCGAAAAGGCACGCTCCGTAAATATGCAAATCTACTGATTACATTCCTGGTCAGCGGTCTTTGGCACGGCGCCGGTCTGCAGTTTGTGCTGTGGGGTGCTCTGCATGCAATGTATCAAATCATTGGCCAAGCTACCCAAAACATCCGCCGTAAGGCCAGTAATCTGCTGGGTGTCCGGGAGGGCTCTTTCAGTCAGCGACTTTTCCAAACGCTGATCACCTTCCATCTGGTCACATTAGCTTGGATCTTCTTCCGCAGTGATGGCATCGGCAACGGTTTGCGCTACATCAGCAACATGTTTGCCACCCCCTGCTGGAGTTATCTGTTTAACGACGACCTGTTCCACTTTGGGGTTGATGTTGTACATTTCCGCCTGCTGGTGGTGCATATCGCTGTGACATTGTATATCGATGCCCACACTGCCAGCCAGCACCACGCGCTGACCGGCCTGACCCGTCAGCACATCCTGGTACGTTGGGTTGTCTATTGGATACTGCTGCTTGACATTATACTGCTTGGTGTATATGGCAGCGGATATGACCTCGGCGGTTTTATGTACGGAGGTTTCTGATGAAAAAAGTAATTTCCAGTATTATTTTTATCACCCTGACCATTGGGCTGATCCTGCTGCTGACGGACATATCCATTCCCAAAACCCTGAACCGCTATTATATTTTAGACCGCTATTTGGCACAAAACGACACGGACAGAGATGTGCAGGTGTTTGGCTCTTGCCACGCATATTCCTCTTTTGACCCCAGCGTATTGGAGGAAAACACCGGACTGACTTCCTTTGTCTATGCCAGCCCCGGCGAAATCATACCTACTACTTATGTCCGTATGCTGGAACAGTTCCAGCGGCATACACCGGAAGTGGCAGTTGTGGAAATTTGGGGTATCAACCCCTACGAAACCTATGACAGTACGGAGAAAATTCTGCAGGAGTATATGCCGCTTAATGTACAAATGCTTCCCTACTCCAAGGAAAAGGCAGAGCTTGTAAGCGACTTTGCTGACTTAGACCCCTTGGAAATGCACTTCCCACTTTCCCAGTATAAAAGTCGGTTTCTGGACGGCTCATTGATCGGTTTAGACTTCAAATACCGTTTTGAGGATATGACCATATTCACAGAGAATTTCGTCACCGACCAAATGGCTTTGCGGCTGAAAATGGCTGGTTTTGCGCCCCACACCGTCAGCGATGTCAGCAACTATCCGGAAATGCAAAATCATGTTGCTGAGGACGATGTGCTGGAAATCGAGCCGGTGATCGTCAAGTACATAGAGAAAATCATCGCTCTGTGTGAGGAATATGATGTGCAGCTGATATTCTACCGCGCGCCTTACGTTTCCACAGAAAACGAGCTGCGCAAGCTTAATCATTTCCGGCAGATTTGCGCGCAATATGATGTGACCTTTATAGATCTGGAGCAGATGCTGGAACTGGATTACACCAGCGATCTGAACGATTTGTATCACCTGAGTTATAAAGGCGCTGTCAAAGCGACGGAATGTCTGCAAAGCTATATTACCGCTGCTATCCAAAGCAAATAACAATCAAAACCGGAGCGCAAATCTGCGTTCCGGTTTTTTTCTGATTTTTCTATAGTGGGAAACACTTTTTTATTTACAAATAAAAATCAAAGGAGTATAATTGTACTGGAGCAAATGCTTTCAAATCTTTTTTTGGAGTGGATGTATATGAAACTCATTATCAAAAATGACTACGAGGAAATGTCCGCATGGACTGCGCAACATATCGCTAACGCTATCAATAACCACAAGGAGGACCGTCCCTTTGTTCTGGGTCTGCCCACCGGATCCTCCCCCCTTGGAACATACCGCAAGCTGATTGAGATGAACAAGGCCGGCAAGGTGAGCTTCAAGAATGTCGTCACCTTCAACATGGACGAATATGTGGGTCTGCCCCGGGAGCATGACCAGAGCTACTGGTACTTCATGCACGATAACTTCTTTAACCACATTGACATTCCCGCAGAAAACGTAAATATTCTCAACGGCATGGCAGAGGATCTGGAAGCCGAGTGCCAGCGCTACGAGGATAAGATCGCCTCTTACGGCGGCATCGACCTGTTCCTGGGCGGCAGCGGCGTGGATGGTCACATTGCATTCAACGAGCCTTTCACCAGCCTCACCTCCCGCACCGGTGTCCGGGCGCTGACCGAGGATACCCTGATCGCTAACTCCCGTTTCTTTGACGGTGATACCAACAAAGTGCCTAAGACTGCGCTGTCTGTGGGTGTTGGCACTGTTTGCGACTCCAAGCAGGTGCTGCTGGTGATCAACGGTCACAACAAGGCACGGGCCCTGCGCCACTGTGTTGAGGGCGGTGTCGATCACGCATGGACCATCAGCGCTTTGCAGCTGCACCCCGATGGCATCATCGCCTGCGACGAGGCTGCCTGCGGCGAGCTGAAAGTGGACACATACAAGTATTTTAAGGAAATCTACAAGAACGAAAAGTAAAACATATCACCGCCCGCCGGGTTTTCCGGCGGGCGGTTTTCGTTTCTTCGTTGTCATCTTGAGCGAGCAAAGCGAGTCGAAAGATCTACGCACCGAATATCTGCTTATTAGCTGCGATAATGCGTAGATTCCTCGACTTCTTTTCACTTCGCTCGGAATGACAAACAAAATGCGTTACCTACTTTCTATCGATCAACGTTATGATCAAGTTCTCTCTGCTCCGGGCATACTCTACCAAATTCCGGGCATTGCTACCGGGATGCCAGACATAAGCAATTAAGTGATCCGCACGCTCTACCATATACCGATTCGCCCGCAGGATCGCCAGCCGGCGTGGCACAGTTTCCATACCCGGCGGATAAAAGGAATTATCAAAGCCTTGGGGTAATTCTACCCGTCGCTCTGCCGGGTGATAGGGAATCAGCAGAGTCAGCATGATCTGCGGATATTTTTCTTTGGCAAGCACCACCGTCCTTGCTGCCATACGGTCAAAACCGCCGTGATTGCCCACTATAAATTCCGTAACACCATACTTTTCAATATGCACCTGCACCGCTTCCATCAGTGACGGTAATACCTCCGTCGAAGCTTCTCTATGACCGATAAAGAAACAACTTTTCATTCGTTTCACCCTCATCTAAATTTTACAAGTGGACTCGTTCTAGTCCCATTATATCAGATTGTGGGCATAAAATAAACCCATATGGACTAATTTAAGTCCATATGGGAGGTGCATATTGTGGAACAGAAACTGAAACAAGACATTCTTATCGGCAGCAATATTCGCAAGATTCGAAAACTCCGCAATCTAGGACAAACCGACCTTGTGCGTATCCTGCAAATTGACGGCTGTGATATGACACGGGAGTGTTTGGTAAAAATTGAGCGCTGTACACAGCACATTCAAACATCGCAATTACGTGCTATCAAGAAGGCACTGAACACCACATACGATGCCCTAATCGACGGCATTGATGAATAATATAACCGCCCGTCGGGTTTTCCGGCGGGCGGTTTTCGTTTCTTCGTTGTCATCTTGAGCGATCAAAGCGAGTCAAAAGATCTACGCAACGAATATCTGCTTATTAGCTGCGATAATGCGTAGATTCCTCGACTCCCATTGGTCGCTGGGAATGACAAGGAACGGGACGATGTGGGCATCGTCCCCTACAGTTCGGAATGACAGATACGATTATTCCTTATTGGCAAAATGCTCCTTGACCAGTCGCAAAACCACCGGAGTCAACAGGAACACACCGATCAGGTTGGGGACGGTCATAAATCCGTTAAAGGTATCACTGATACCCCAGATCAGACCCAGGTCTGTGGTTGCGCCCACGATGGCAACCAAGGCGTAGGCAATATTAAAGGGTAACAGGATCTTGCTGCCAAAGATAAACTCTGCGCAACGGGCGCCGTACAAGCCCCAGCCGATAATGGTGGAGAATGCAAAGCAGCACATAGCCACAGCGGTGAAAACAGATACCCAGTTGCCGTAAACTGCGGTAAAGCCGCTGATGGTCAGCTCTGCGCCGGCAGACTGTCCGTAAGGCACGCTCACACCGCTGAGCAGAATTACCAATGCGGTCATGGTGCAGATCACGATGGTGTCCATGAACACCTCAAAGATACCGAACAGACCCTGCTTGACAGGCTTATCCGTATCGGCGCATGCATGGGCAATGGAACCGGTACCCAAGCCGGCTTCGTTGGAGAAAATACCACGGGACACACCCTTTTGCATGCTGACAAAGAAGCTGCCCACAATACCGCCGGTAACTGCCATAGGCTGGAATGCGCCTTGGAAAATCATACCGAATACAGCGGGGATCTGATCAATACGCAAGGCGATCAGACCGATACCCAGCAGGATGTACAGCAGCGCCATCAAAGGTACCAGCTTTTCAGAAACCACACCGATACGCTTAATACCGCCCACCAGGATCAGACCCACAACAATGCAGATCACAATGCCGATGACCCAGTTGCTGATATTTACCTGTCCGGCTTGCAGCAGGTTATAGTTCAGAAGCGCTGTGTTGATAGCTGCGGTAATGGTATTGACCTGGGTAGCATTGCCCGTACCAAACACGGCGCAAACGCCAAAGAAAGCATACAGATATGCCAGCCACATCCACTTTCTGCCAAGACCGTTCTTTATGTAGTACATAGGGCCGCCCACGTAGTCGCCCTTCAGATTGCGCTCACGGTAATGCACCGCCAAAGTCACTTCGGCGAACTTAGTGCCCATACCCAACAACGCAGAGATCCACATCCAGAACACCGCGCCCGGGCCGCCAATAGCGATAGCGCCAGCGACACCGGCAATATTGCCCGTACCCACAGTGGCTGCCAAAGCGGTGCAGACCGCCTGAAAGGGTGTCAGGGCGCCATCGGTGGCAGTGGACTTTTTGAACATTCTGCCAACGGTATTTTTCATAGCGTAGCCGAACTTGCGGATCTGCAGGAATCCGGAGCGAATCGCCAAATAAAGTCCCACACCGATAATGCAGGTCATGGCAGGCACGCCCCAAATGAAGCCGTTGAGGGCATCATTGATTTTGGTGATTATTTCTAACATCGTTTCCTCCTGCTTCCGGAACAAATTGTTAAATTTCCCAGATAATAAAAACATTATACATTATTTTAGGGCAAAAATCTACCATAATCTTTCATTTTACTCCCCAGAGTCAAAATCGCTTATAGGCAAATAATTTTCTTGCTTTTGCTAATGAAATCATATATAACGAGTATGAATACACTGAAAAACCAAGAGTGGAGCTGATTCGCAACCACGCTTTGGGCTGCGTTTAGGTGCCTGTTTACAAGCCCGAAATCATGAAGCGCGTGAAAGAAGCAGCAGATTATCCCATTTTGATCATCACAGATATGGAGATGGGCTTCCCTACCTCCAAGCTGCCCCCATGCCGTTGATGTCTCTGGCTGCCTGCGACAGACCGGAATATTACCGTTCCTTTGCAAGAGCTGTGGTTGCCGATGCTAAGGAAGCCGGCTATAACGGTACTTGGAACCCCAAGGGTACAACGGAAATCGACCATGTCCCCCGCCGTCTGTTCGCCTACCTGATCCCCGACTCTCAGCTGCACGCTATCGAAGTGCTGGCCGGCAAGCTGCCTGCTAAGGGTAAGCTGCCCTACAAAATGAGCTTCAAGTAAGCCAAGCCCCCGAAGACCCTTTTTCATAAGGTTCTACGGGGGCTTTTATATTTTCTAGGAATCGCGCAGGATTTATTCCCACTCTTTTTTGAGAATCTTCTTTGGCTTATTTATGCCCTATATTGTATCTTAAAAGGCAATTTTGACACAAATCTTCCACCCATTATTTTATTTATCAAAATTTTTGTTGCAGAAAATGTTGCAAAATCGCCTGCGGAATGGTGTCGTGTGGCTTTTACCTTAGACCTAGATTAGCAGCCAATTCGTCAAGATAATCAATATGTTTGTGGTTTGCGCCGTACAGAGTAACATATCCATCTTTTTCGGCGGTTATAATCTGACCCATGTAAACAACTCGTTCCCCTTTTTTAAGATACTGCTTACGTCCGTTTTTCATTAAGTCGTTGTACCCATCGACTGCAGATTGATAATACATGTCAAACAGTTGTTTTGCTTTTTCGATGTTTCCGAGATAACCGTAAATCATACATTCTTCCAAAGCAATAAGACGATCCATATTATCTAACAACGGATACTCTTTTCTGTGTGCAAGAATAGCTTCACGGCTATTCAAAACCTCATAAGCAGGCAAAACATATTGATCAATTTCATCAATAACACTCTTTATGATCTTGTCTGTTTTCTTGTGAAGATCATACCACGTTTCTTGTTTACCGCTAACGATTCCCAATCGTGAGCGAATAGTACACTCATACTCGTGGTAGTATTTTTTCTTTTCTGCTTGGGGTTGAAACGTTCTTTCGGAACATTCCGGAATACGAATTCCCAAATTCACACACAAATGTCCACTCGCCGGGCTTACCGATCTGCCGCATTGAAAGTTAATAACCTGCGAAATATCTTCCGAAACGAAACGGTGAAGCGTTCTGCCGTGTTTCTTGAAGCCATACGGTTTGACCTGCTCATATACTGCCGCTTCAATTTCATCGACGATTTGTGTCGTATTGATTTCCGTTTTCTTTTTCAAAAAATCAAACACTATGCCACGCTCCTTTCATTACATCATAGCCACTTGCAACTATTCCTTTTTACACTTTTTACACTACGTGTTGCAAAAGTGTTGCAGAAGCATTTTCATCAATATACAAAATGCCCGAAAGCCCTTTGTTTCCAAGGGTTTCCGGGCACTTGTAAGCCATTAGTTATTATTCCCACTCGATGGTTCCTACGGGCTTGGGGGTCAGGTCCATCAGGACACGATTGATGCCCTCTACCTCGGAGGTGATACGGTTGACGATCTTATGCAGAACAGGGTAAGGAATCTCCTCCACCGTTGCAGTCATAGCGTCCTTTGTATTGATAGCACGGATGATTGCAGGCCAGCCTTCGTAACGCATTTCGTTACGCACACCCACGCTCTTGATATCGGGAATTGCCACAAAGTACTGCCAGACCTTCTCTGCCAGACCGCAGTTATCGAACTCCTCACGCAGGATCGCATCTGCCTCACGCAGTGCGTGCAGACGGTCACGAGTGATAGCGCCCAGGCAGCGGACACCCAAACCGGGGCCGGGGAACGGCTGACGGTAGACCATGCCATGGGGCAATCCCAACGCCTCGCCTACCACACGGACTTCGTCCTTGAACAGCAGCTTCACCGGCTCTACCAGTTCCATTGCCATGTCATCGGGCAGTCCGCCCACGTTGTGGTGAGACTTGACCGGCTTGCCGCTTTCGGCAGCCTTGATAGACTCCAGAATATCGGGATAGATCGTACCCTGCGCCAGGAAGGAAATGCCGTCCAGCTTGGCAGCCTCCTCGTCGAACACCTTAATGAACTCTGCGCCGATGATCTTACGCTTGCGCTCCGGGTCGGACACACCCGCCAGCAGGTCCAGGAAGCGGTCGGTAGCATCCACATAGATCAGGTTGGCATCCAGCTCCTTGCCGAACACTTCGATAACCTGCTCGCTCTCACCCTTACGCATCAGACCGTGGTTAACATGCACGCAGACCAGCTGCTTGCCGATTGCCTTGATCAAAAGGGCAGCTACCACAGAGGAGTCTACACCGCCGGACAGTGCCAGCAGCACCTTCTTATCGCCTACCTGCGCGCGAATCTGCGCTACTTGCTCCGCAATAAATGCCTCTGCCTGTGCCTTGGTGGTAATACGCTCCATTGTCTCAGGACGAACATCGTATGCCATATAACATCCCTCCGAAAAATTTTTATACTTCATTATACATATATTTTTTTCTGTACGCAAGAAAAAATATCGCAAATCAGCGCTAAAATTGCAAAAATTTGCACGATTATTTTTGGTTAATATAGCACAAGTATCATGCAATACCAAAATCTGTGGAATATGGTGCGTTTGTTCAGTGCCGCATATCCCTGCGACAGATAATCGTCAAACTTTTCCACCTGCTCCACTGTCAGCGTATGCTGGCTGAATTTTGCCATCATTGCCAGCTCCAGAAGCTCCGCATCCGGCCTTTGCTTCAAGATCGCCGACAAGCGAGTCACTTCCTGCCAGCGGGTAAGCGCCTGCCGGTTTGTATCGCCACGGCGCAACCGTTTTTTACGCAGGTGCAGCCGCAAACGCCGCTGCAGTACAAATACCGCGATCACCGCCAACACAGATAATACCACCCACAACGCCGTCAGATCTATCTTCTGCTTTACGGGTTTCTTTGTGGGCGTATCCGGTCTGCTTTCCGTTGCAGCAGGCTCTGTTTCGTCCTGCGTTTGCGTAGTCGGTTCTATTTCCGTTGGCTCTGTGGTCTGCTCCGTAGGTTGGGTAGGCTCTGCCTCACCTTCCGCCGGAGTAGCTTCCAGTATGGTCCAGCCATAGCCCGGCAACCAATATTCTACCCAGGCATGGGAGTCGTCAGACTGTACCACTTTCGTTGTGCCACTGCGCAAGTCCGCCACATAGCCGGTCACATATCTCGCCGGAATACCGGCAGCCTGTAACAGCACCGCTGCGGATGTGGCAAAATGGACGCAGTAGCCGGTATCGCTCTGCTCCAAAAACCACTTGGCGAAGTCATTTTCACCGCTGGGCATACGCTGGGTATAGGTGTTATAAGAAGCGCTGGAACGGACATAATCACCGATTGCCTGCGCCTTATGATAATAGCTGACCATACCTTCCGTCAGTTCTGCCGCCAGCGGCTCTGCCCACTGCCGGACGCTGTCGCTTAAGTGGGTATAGGATTTCATTTTCTCGGCATCGGCAAACCGCCAGGAATTTTCATTGGGGTAAAGCAGCGCAAAATATTCCTCGTCCGCTACCGGTTGGAAAGAGAAGGAATACTGGGACAGTTTTTTGTCGTTGGTCAGTCCCACGGTCATATACTGCAGATCCCGGCTGACAGTATTATAGGGCAAATACAGCATCTGATGGGCATACCGGGTGGAGATCACCACCTCGTATTTCGGCTCATTGGATGTTTGCCGTGGCCATTCCAGATCGCCGGTACTGATGCCACTATCTGTCCAACTAACACCGTCGTAGGTATCCAAGGCTCTCGCCCGGAGGTAAACCACACCATTCAGGTTGGAGCGGATACGCAAAATCTCCGCATAGTTGGTAATGCGATAGCCTACATTTTTCAGGTTCACCGACCGGCCATCGTTATCCGTGCCGGTGGTGCCGCTCTCCGTGAAGTAGGACACAATGGTGCGCACCGGCTCCATATTCATGATGGCATCCACCATGTCCTGGGCGGCATAATGACCGGTGTAGCGATCCTGAGGATTGGCGGCGAACATGATCAGCAGGGAAAGTGCCACTGGCAGCGCCAGCATGGCAGACAATCGATTGCCTTGGGTTTCATCCTGCCGCCGGGCGCTGTGGGTCAGAACCAGCATCACCAGTCCCAAAAACAGAAAATACAGCCAAGGCATTTTCGGCACTCTGTCCGTCACCACCAAGCAAAGGGCAAAGGGCAGAAAACTAATCAGGAATGCCGGCAGCGCCGACTTTTTCCGGCAGATCGTCCACGCCACAGACAGTGCGATGATAACTGCCAGTACGCACAATGTCGGCGTGGGCTGCTCTGTGGGTGTGATCTTGCTTGACCACTCCAAAAACGTCCAGCCGTAAGCGCTGTAGTATTGTTGCAAGACGCTGATGCCCAGCGCCTTGATATTGGACAGCAGGTTTTCTGCCTGCCACAAATAACCCAGCAGCACTGCCCCTGCCCCCAAGGGAAGCAGACCCAGCTTCAGGGTATAGCACACACCGGCAACCACAGAGGCTGCCAGACAGCACCATGCGACAGCGCCCAAATCTACAGTCATATCAAATGCCGTGGCAAAACAAGCCACGGAGGACAAGCTCAACAAAAAAGCCAGTCCTGTGCCCCAAAGGGCAGAAACTGCTTGTTTACGCTTCATGGCTGTCACCTCCGATATGGTGCTGCCACAGCGCATCATCTTGTTTCTGCATTTCGTCGGCAGAGGCTGTCGGACCTTCCAAAAGCTGCTGCAGACAAGCCTCCAAAGATGCCTTATCCGCAATCTGCGCTTGCACTGTACCGTTACCGGTGACACCCAGCACATCAAAGGACATCTGCTTTGCCAGCAGCTGCTCACCCAGATAAATCAACTGACCCAGTTTAAGATCCAGCTGCGCAGGTGTGCCGTTCAATGTCAAAGTCAGCAGGCGACCTTTTTGCACCGGCTCGATGGGCTCACGGTAAATAAACTTTCCGGTCTTGGCAGACATTTTCCAGTGCAGATTCCGCAGATCGTCACCGGGTCGGTAAAGCCGCAGATCGTGATTTTCGGAAAAACCGCCGCCGGGTTTGGGTCGCCACAAACTCACTGCCCGCTCCGCCAATATAGGCACCTGCTCCGTTGCCACCGGCTTGGGATAGATATATACCCGAGTCATACCATCACGGTGCAAGCGCCGGCGGAACAGTCCCAGATAGTCATAAACATAGAATTTTTCCACGCTGACGCTCATAACGCCACAATGCTCCGTGGGAATCATCTCCCCCGGCTGTCCCACATAGGTAACATCTGACAGGCTATGGCGCAGCTTCAAGTCGCACCGAATGGGCGGTGTAGGAAATTTGCACTGAAAATCCATGCCCGTCCGGGCAGGCATGCCCATACGCAGAAATTTTGGGCAGCGAAATTCCGCCCTCACTGTCAGCATAGCCGGCAAGCTTATGCACAAAGACAGCCAGGGCAGAACCAATATCATGAGTAGCAGCAGCCAGGAAAGCCACTGCTGGTACAACCCAAAAAACACCAGGCTTCCCAACAAAATCGTCAGGTAGCCGACCCTACGCCCCCGCATATTAGTGCAATTTCGGGGCAGCGACCTTAGTGAGCAAGGTCTGCAAGTGTTCCTCTGCGCCGCCTTGTACGCCGGGCGCAGTGTGGACACGGTGGGCAACGGTGATCACAAATACCTCCTGCACATCCTTAGGTGTTACATAATCTCTGCCACGCAAGCACGCAACAGCCTTTGCCATGGCGATCACTGCCAAGGTGGCGCGGGGACTACCGCCCCGGAGCAGGGCTTCGCTGCGACGGGTGGCATCAATGAGATCTACCACATACTGGGCGATCTCCCGGGCAACGTAGGTCTGCGCCACCGCTTGCTGCAGCTGCAGCAAGGTCTGCGCATCCAGCACATTCTCCACTGTCTGCATCGGGTCTGCGCCCTGCCGCTGCAGAAGCATGGTCACCTCGTCCTTCGGCTCGGGATAACCCAAACGCAGACGCACCATAAAGCGATCTAACTGGCTGTCCGGCAAAAGCTGCGTGCCGGCTGCGCCGGCAGGGTTTTGCGTGGCGATCACAGTAAAAGGCTTGGGCAGCGCATAGCTTTTGCCATCCACTGTCACCTGACCCTCCTCCATTGCCTCCAAAAGGGCAGACTGAGTACGGGAGGTAGCACGGTTCAATTCGTCCGCCAAAAACAGATTGCAAAGAACAGCGCCCGGGCGATATGCCAAATCGCCGGTGTTCTTATCCAGCACAGAATAACCGGTGATATCCGACGGCAGCACATCCGGGGTAAACTGCATACGGTTGTAACGCAGTCCCAGCGCCCGGGAGAATGCCACTGCCATGGTGGTCTTGCCCACGCCGGGGATATCCTCCAGCAGAATGTTGCCGCCTGCCAGCATAGCTGCCATTGACCACATCAGCGCGGTATCCTTACCTACCACCGCCTTGCGCACCTGGGTCAATACCTTCTGCACATTGGCAACGATCATAGATTCCCTCATTTCCATGGACTCAACTCCGTTCTAACAAATAATTGACGGTTTCGATTTCTTTTCCATCTTGTATGTAGACTCTGCTGACCCGTCTGCTGACATCGCAGAGCTGCTCATAGGGGAAGCTGTCCGCCATAGCAGACAGTCGCTCCACAGAGATCATCTTGTCACCGCTGCGTCCCATCAGCACCACTTCATCACCGGGCTGTACATCGGGATTTTCGGTCACATCCACCATAAACTGATCCATACAAACTCTGCCCAGAATCGGCGCTTTCTTGCCCCGGATCAGCACATAAAACCGATTGGAAAGGCTGCGGCGATAACCGTCGGCATAGCCGGCAGGAATGGTGGCCACCACAGTGGGCCCGGTGGTAGTATAGGTGCCGCCGTAGCTGATTTCTTTGCCGGCTTCCAGGGTCTTTATATAGCTGACCTTGGAATACCAGCTCATAGCCGGATGCAGCACCGGCATGTCCAGCTGGATCTGGGTAAAGGGATACACGCCATACAGAGCGATGCCTGCTCGCACCATCTCGTATTGACACACCCGACGAAGCGCGCCGGCGGAGTTGTCCAGATGCCGGATGGGAATATCGATCATCCGCGCTTTCAGCATTTCATCAAAAGCGGCAAACTTGGCTGCCTGCTGTTCTGTCTTTTCAAGCTCCAGCTCGTCGGCAGTGGCAAAATGGCTGAAAAGGCCTTCTGCATACAGACCAGGCAGCCGGGCAATTTCCGCGCACAGATCTGCCGCCGCCTCATCCGGCTGCAAGCCGATCCGACTCATACCCGTATCTACCTTGAAGTGGATATATGCGGTCTTATTCTGCTTTTGCGCCTCCAAAGACAGCTGCTTTGCCTCCTCCGGGTCGAACATGGCAACACGCAGGTTGTGTTCCACCACTTCCGGGTAGCAATCCACCGGCGTGTGACCCAACAGCAAAATAGGTAACGTGATTCCGGCATTTCGCAGTTCCAGCGCTTCCGCCACAGAGGAAACACCAAAGAAATCGCACTCATTTTCCAGCAAACGAGCCACCGGCACTGCGCCGTGACCGTAAGCATCTGCCTTCACCACCGCCATAACCGAGATACCGGCATGCTGACGAATGGCGCGGTAATTATGCAAGATCGCATCCAGATCAATCTTTGCGTATGTGTTAGAATACTTCATATTGCTCATCTCCGGCAATTTGATGTTTGGTTTATTATAGCAAATTTATACATAGATGTAAATAAAAAATCAGCGTTGTGGGCGATCCGCAACGCTGATTTTACAATTAGTCCATAATTGTGCCGTCGGGGTTGAACAAGGGCAATTTTTCCAGATAGATAATATCCTCCCGCTCCTGGGCATCGCCCTCTGCCAGAATTGCCATACGACCGGCAATGATACCACCGGCTTTCTCCACCAGCGCTTCCAGCGCCGCCAAGCTCTCGCCGGTGGAGATCACATCGTCCACCACCAGAATCCGCTTACCCTTCATCAGTTCTGCATCGGCAGTGTCCAGATAGAGCTTCTGCTCTTTGGCGGTGGTGATAGACTTCACCACAGACTCAAACACACCGGTCATGTACAGCTTCGGGCCTTTCCGGGCAAGAAAATACTTGGGCGCATTTGCCTGCCGTGCCATCTCGTGTGCCAGAGGAATACCCTTTGCCTCTGCAGTGATAATGTAATCATACTCCGGCGCACGCTTCAGCAGCTCCCGGGCGCAAGCCACAGTCAGCTCCTGATCGCCAAAGATAACGAAACCGGCAATATACAGAGA